>NZ_KV793133.1:0-6038 GCF_001808415.1 Lactobacillus sp. HMSC08B12
ACATTGAAATCGCCTACTGCAAGATACCCTGGCCTGGTCGCCCGGGGAAATCAGGTTGAGCAGGGACTGGCCGTAATAGTCGTAGAATTCTGACGACAATTCGCAGCCAAACAGCTCCAGCAGGCTCTTGTTAACGTAGATGGCTTCTTTAGTATCCATCTGCATGACCAAAAGGGGAGTCGGGTCGCCCGCCGCCAGGGCTCTTAACCCCAGGCCCAGCTGGTTGTGGTGCTTCTTCTCTGTCAAGCTAGACTTGTAGCTGGTAAAATTGTTCTTGCCGGCAATTTTCACCTCATACAAGGCTGCGTCGGCGAACTTCAAGGCCTCTTCATAGTCCTTGGCCTGGTCGCGCTCGGCTGCTTTCTGTTGTCCCTGGACGTAACTGAGCAAGCTGAGGTTGAAGACGACCAACAAAATCAAAGTAGCCGTAATAAGCAAGTAGTCGTTTTGGTTTGCTTTCCTAAGCTGTCTAAACACTGCTGAATTACGCCTTATTTGTTGTTATAATATAATATCCTCTTAATTATAATTCCCCTCGCTTAGACATATGTCCAAATTGTTGAAGGATAATCCTACTGTTCAGTATACTATAGCGGATAGTGTTATTACAAATTGATAAAATGTTATGCTGCTGAGAAAGCAATTAGGAAAAAATCGTTCGTCTTTTGAAAAAAGTGCATAAAAATTGTTTAAATTCACGAAAAGCCTTGTCAAATCCTATTTTACATCATACAATAGGCTATGCAAGAGTAATCGCTTACTTTTAATAAACTCTTGAGTTTTTCACTTGGAGATAAATGCATAGCTGTTTTTTGTTTACACTTTTTAATATGGCTAGTCTCTAACGGACGTTTCAATTGGGAAACGTCTTTTTTTGCGCGGGCAAAGGCTAATTTCTTAATAATTAGGCTGGGGTTAAAGAGAAAGTTGCCGGCTGAGTGCTATAATAGGTTAGATCAGTGGCGGCCGTTTTGCCGCCGCGAATAGGAATCAACAAACTAAGTGAGGTAATAATATGGCAAAAATCGGTGTTTTGGGAGCAGGTACTTGGGGCATGGCACTGGCCCGGATGCTCAGCAACTCTGGTCATGAAGTGACCGTCTGGTCAGCCCTGCCGCAAGAAGTCGACGAACTTTCAAGAACTCGTCGCCAGAAGAACCTGCCAGGTATGGTTATTCCTGACGAAATTAAATTCACTAAGGAAATTGCGGAAGCCTGCCAAGACAAGGACATCATCCTGTTCGCCGTACCATCAGTCTTCGTCCGCTCAACTGCCAAGACTGCCGCTGCCTCTATTCCAGACGGGCAGATCATCGTTGACGTGGCTAAGGGGATCGAACCAGACACCCTCTTAACTTTGACTGAAGTCATCGCTGACGAATTGAACAAGGACGGCAAGCATGGCAATGTCCACTACGTTGCCATGTCTGGCCCGACCCACGCTGAAGAAGTGGCCAAGGACCTGCCAACCACCATCGTTTCCGCCTGTGAAGACCAAGCTGTGGCTGAAAAGGTCCAGGATGTCTTCATGAACAAGAACATGCGGGTTTACACCAACTCTGACCGCTTGGGCGTTGAGCTCTGCGGGGCCTTGAAGAACGTAATTGCTTTGGCCAGCGGGATCTGCTCAGGCCTGGGCTACGGGGACAACATGCGGGCTGCCTTGATCATCCGCGGGATGGCGGAAATCAAGCGCCTGGGCCTTAAGATGGGCGGCAAGGAAGACTCCTTTGACGGCCTGGCCGGCATGGGGGACTTGATTGTCACCGCCACCAGCAAGGAAAGCCGGAATAACAATGCCGGTTACTTGATCGGCAAGGGCAAGAGCGCTGAAGAAGCCAAGAAGGAAGTCGGCATGGTCGTTGAAGGGATCAACGCCATTCCAGCCGCCTTGGAACTGGCTGACAAGTATGACGTGGAAATGCCAATCGTCTTCGCCGTTGACGCCGTGGTCAACCGCGGTGCTGATGCCCGGGAAACCGTTGACGCCTTGATGCTGCGGGAAAAGAAGTCAGAAATGACCAAGTAATAAAGTTAATTAAGAAGTCTGCGGAAGCAGGCTTCTTTTTATCTTTTCTGTTCTTTTCTAAAAAAGCAAAAACTCTCATAAACATTTCATTTTATTACAACTTATGTTATGCTTATGACAGGTGGTGACTTTGGATGGAAAAGAACATGATTGGCAAGTATTTGCGAGACCTGCGCCGGCGGCGGGGGATGAGTCAGCAGGAGCTGGCCCTGGCCTTGGGAGTAAGCAAGCAGACAATCTCTAATTGGGAGGTTGGCCGCAAGGTACCGCGGATGAAGGCTGTTGAGAAGATAGCGAATATTTTTGGCGTGTCCAGGAACAGCGTTTTGGCCGGGCTGCCGGTAGAAATGCTGGTGCAGGAAGGGCAGGAAGACCGCAGGGTGGTCGACTTGACCGACCGCGATATCCGTTTGACCTATCTGGGCCAGCAGGTGCCGCGGGAATATATTGACATCGTTGAGAAGCTGATGCGCTGCGATATTGCCGAGCGCGATGCTCAATAAGGCGGGAAGTTCCCGCCTTTTTCTTTTATCCAGGGGGGAAGCCTTTTCAAAGGAAGTAGTATAATGAAAGAGTGATGTTAAAAAAGGGGATTAAGATGATGAAGGAGAAGAATTGGCTGACCTGGCTGACGGTCTTGGCTTTGGTGGTGGGCTTTGCCGCCATGGGAGCCAGCGTCTGGCTGAGCGCGTAAGCTGCCAAGCAGACCCAGAGAAACAGCCAGCTGGCCGGCCAGCTCTACCAAGCCAGCCGGACCAAGAGCCAGGAAGCTTCCAGCATCAAAAAGCGCTTGGACAAATTGGCGAGCGATAATTCCAGTTTAAAGAAGAAAAATTCCCGCCTGGCCAAGGAAAACCAGGCACTTAAGCAGGCCAACCAGGACCTGTCAGCAGCCAGCGCGGCCGCGGGATTAAACGTCTGGGAGACAGAAGAAAAGAGCGGCAAGCTACAGCTGAAGATCGACAACCAGACCGGGCAGGCAGTGAGTGACCTGCTGGGTTTGGCGGTAGCGGCTAACGGCCAGATTACTTTAAACAGCTTGCCCAGCTATTTCCCGGTTGGCGGGGCCAAGCCGCGCTATTTTTACCGGAAAAAAGTGGCGATTGGCAAGACGGAAGGAAGTTTGACCGGCGCTTACGCGGGTTCTGATATGGTCTGCCTCTTTGCAGACGCTAGTGGCGTTTACTGGTTCAAGGGAAACCGGGGTCAAATAGAAAAAATCGGCAGCCAGGCCCACTTCAAGAAGCTGCTTCGGCAGATCAGTTTGAATAAGCTGGAAGAGAGCTCGCTGCTGGTGAAGAAGACGGAAAAGAAGAAAAAGCAGACGAGTAAGAAATCAGAATAGGGCAAAAAAAGGAGCCCCAACCCGCGGTTGGGACTCCTCTTTGATGTAAAAGGGAATGGCACATGGCTTCGATGCATTTTATGAATAGAAAGGAATCGAAAAAATGCGAAAGATGTTAGAAGTGTTTGAAATGAGTCGCCCGATATGCCAACATATTGTACCAAAACTGTACAAATAAGATAAAAGAGTGTGTGTAAAAATGCAATAAGAAAAGAGCATGATATAAAACCTTTACAGGAAAAGGTAGGTCCATCTCTCTTGCCTTTTCCTACTGCCAATACTACACAGACCCTTACAAAAATACAAGAAATATGCTTTAGCGCAGTGCCCGGCGGTAGCCGGCTCTTTTGGCTTCAGTTTCGGTGCGGAAGTAGACCGCGTTGGCTGAATTCATGTGGTAGCCGGCCTGGCCTGGAACGTGGTAGATCTTGGACCGGCGGTTGCCGACGATCCGGCCGGTGGTAGAAGTCTTGATCTTCTTTTTAGAAGATGTAGATTTTTTAGCAGCGGCCTTTTTAACTACTGTCTTTTTGGCAGACTTTTTCGCCGCGCCGGTAACCACGCTGGTACCGTTTGAATAGTTGAGCTTGACGCCGTCCTGGACATTGAAGATGTAGACGTGGAAGCGGACAGCGTTAGAGCCAGTGGACTGGGCCTCCATCTCAATCCCGCGGGCCAGGAGCTCCCGGCCGCGGAAGATTGGCTTGACCCGGTAGCGGATGTAGTGGCGGCTGGAGGATTTGATGTAGCTGGCCACCTGGTTTTCGTACTTGAGCATGCCCGGGTCGTTTAATTGCCGGGTCCCGGTGATCAGGTTCTTGGGGTTATTGTTTTGCCCGGTCAGCTGGTAGCCGATCAGGTGGCTGCGGTTGTAGAGCCAGCCGCCGGCGATCTTTTTGTTGTGCCAGGCGGTTGGGTTCCAGTAAAGGGGCTCTCTGGCCTTGGCCGGCATGAGCCGCTTGTTCAGCAGGGCATCGGCTTCCCCGGCCCGGTTTAAAGAGTCCAGCTTGTGGTAGCTCTGCCAGGCCCCCTTTTTAGTCGACAGGGCCTTTTTGGAAAAAGTTGGCCGGTCCTGGTTGACGGTGATAACTTTTTGCCCCTGGTAGTTGCGGTCAGCCAGGCTGCTGGCCTTGGCGGGGCTGGCCACGAGGAAGCTGGCTGAGGCCAGCAGGAGGGCCGTTAATTTTTGCATTGCTTTCTTCACGGAAATTCCTCTTCTTTACAAAATCACTTTAGTGTTAGAACAAACAACTTTGACATTCTAACATGATTATATAAAGAAGGAATAGGCGGAAAATGGCGGAAATTTACTTTTTGTAAGCCGGGTCTACTTTTTAAAAAAAGCTAAAAATCTAAGTCATGGTATCAAATTAACGAGATCTTAATTATAATGGAGATAATGATCACTATATAGATAGGATACTGGTGAAAACTGTGAATAATGATATGGACAAAAATACCAGAGTCGGCAAGCGGAAGAAACGCAACAAGGCCATGCGGATCTTCTGGAGCGTGCTGGCGGTCATTCTGGTAGCGATCGGCGGCTTTGCCCTCTATGAGTACAATACTGTAAAGAACGCGGCTGATACTGCCTATAGGTCTGGCGGTCTGGGGGATGCGGAAAACGGGAGCAAGAATTCTGTTATCAGCAACTCCAAGCCAATTGCAATTCTTTTGATGGGGACGGACACTGGGGCCTTGGGCAGAACCTACAAGGGCCGGACCGACTCAATCATGGTCGCGGTCTTGAACCCAAAGACCAAGAAGACAACTTTGGTCAGCTTTGAAAGAGACCAGCAGGTCAACTTGCCAGACTACCCGGAAAATTCACCTTCCAAGTTGAACGCGGCTTACGCTTACGGCAATGCTAAGGAATTAGCCAAGGTTCTAAAGAAGTACTACAATATCCCGATCAACGCGTATGTCTTGATCAACATGGGCGGTTTGAAGACCATCGTTAACAAGGTCGGCGGGGTTGATATTGCTCCGATTCTTTCCTTTAGTTATGAAGGCTACACTTTCACCAAGGGGAAGACGACTCACATGGACGGGGCCAAGGCACTGGCTTATTCCCGGATGCGGTATGATGACCCAGAAGGTGACTACGGCCGGCAAAAGCGGCAGCGGCAAGTCCTTTCAGCTCTCTTGAAGAAGGCTGAAAGCGCGACAACCCTGCTGAACTCCAGCTTCATTTCTTCCCTGTCCAAGCAAGTGCAAACTGACTTGACTTTCAGTGACATGACTTCTATGGCGAAGAGCTACCTGGCAGCCACGAAGGACTTGAAGACTGACTACACTCACGGCACTAGCTACATGCAAGACGGGGTTTCCTACCAGAAGATTTCTGTTTCTGAACGGCAGAGAATCAGTGACTTGATCAGAAAGACCCTGGGCCTCAAGACAAAGACGGTAAGCACTGATTCAATCGATACGTCAACAAGCAGCAGTTCGAGCTCAAGCAGCACGACAACTGACAGCAATACTGGCACGGCTGGCAGCGATAATGGGGCAGCAGCCGGCAATGATCAAAGCAACAGTACCGGCTATTAATTACTAACTTAAGGGGGGCGAACTAGAAAGTTTGACTCCCTTTTTGTATGATTTGTAGTGATGTTAAAGAAGTATACTTGTGTGTTACTTAAACTTCCCACACCAAAAAGAACT
>NZ_KV793134.1:0-15622 GCF_001808415.1 Lactobacillus sp. HMSC08B12
AATTAATACTTTTTAACAGTCACAACCGTTCTCGCGCAAGCTGTCAGTTACGCTGAAGACGTAAAAATACTCTGACCGCTTGTCTGGACTGGTCTTAGTCATCAGCAGCTTGACATTGTGGTGTCCATGCTGTTTAGCGTAAGTAGTGGCGATCTCAGTCGCCAAATCCAAGCCTATATATTTTGGTTGATAGCGGCTATTGTCCCTTTCATCTGGCATCTATTTCACCACCTCACTTAACTTTCATAACACAAGTATAATTTGTCTTTAATATTTCTCAATAGCTAAACGACTTCTTGTTCTCTAAATCTGCCATAAACTTTCTGGACTTCCGTGACACTCATGAAGACAAAGGGGTCACATTTTTCTACTGTGGTCCGGATGTCGTAGAGGTCGTAAGTGTCGATAATGGTTAAAAGGACGGTCTTTTCAGTATGCCCGTAGGCCCCTTCCACGTCGTGGAAGATAGTGATCCCGCGGTGCATCTTTTCTTGAATTCCTTCGATGATAGCATTGGGATGTTCAGTAACAATCATTACCTGCAGCTTGTTGTGCTGAGTGTAGACTGAGTCGATGAAGCGGCCGTTGATGAAAATGTTCAAGGCCGTGTAGAGGGCTCTGGACCAGTCAAAGAGAAAACCAGCGATCAAAACGATGATCAAGTTGATCAAGATATTGAACTTGCCGTAGTTCATACCAGTTTTCTTCCTGACCACGATACCTAAGATGTCCAAACCACCCGTAGAGATCCCACTCTTCAAAGCCATACCAGTGCCGATCCCGTTGACTGCTGCCCCGAAAATGGCGCAGAGGATAGGGTCCAGGCTAACTTGGGTCGGTTGGATGAAACGCATCATGATCGCGGACATAGCAACCGCGAAGATGGTGTAGCCGGTAAACTCACGGCCGATCTTGAACCAAGCTAGGATAAAGAGGGGTACGTTCAAGGCAAAGTACATCACTTCTGTTGGGATGGTAAATGGCATGTAGCGGCTGGTCACAGTGTTGACGATCTGCGCGAAGCCGGTGATCCCGGAAGAATAGATGTGGCCGGGATGCCAGAAGAAGTTCAGGGCTACGGCAACCATAACTGAGTATAGAATTGCCGTCCCGATTTTTACCAAAAAGCCGTAATTGCGTGAAAATCGATTTAAATCAAACAGCTTCATTTTTCTGCTTTCCTTTCCGTTGTAACAGGATCAGTAGCTATTGGCTACTGGCCTTGCCCCGCCTATATAAGAAGACAAAGCGATGAATATCCTTATTTATGATACAGCTTTTTCATAAATCATTGGGGCTTTCCCAACAATTTTTGTAAGTACCCAATAGCAGAGTATATTAAAATCCCATCCTAGCAATGCTAAGATGGGATTAATCAGTTTATGGGACTTTACTTACAGTGGAGTTGAACATCCTCAGCCCATGGTAAATAGGCTTCCAGACGCTGAATGACAGCTCATTGGGCAGCTTGTCTAGAAGATAGTTGATGTATTTGAATTGATCCAAGCCATTTTGTTTGGCGGTTTCGAGTATGCTCATAATGATTGCCATGGATTTGGCGCCTGTACTGCTCTGTGAAAAGAGCCAGTTCTTGCGTCCCATGACGATCTCTTTGACTGCTCGTTCTGCTCTGTTGTTGGACAGTTCAAGGCGACTATCTTTTAGAACGTTTATGAACTTGTCCATGTGCTTCATGCAATACTTGAAGGCTGTCCCCAGCTTACCGGAAGGCAACACGGAGATTGATTTCTTGGAGCACCAGTCGGAAAACTTCCCTAGCAGAGGCTTTAATTCGGACTGGCGCTTTTCGTATCTCTCTTCAGCGGAAAGGTCTTCCCAGGCGCGCTCCAGGCTAAACATTTGACTACAGTAGTTGATCCCTTGATTAGCACCGAAGTCGCGTCGGACTCTATAGCCTTGTCTTTAGGCAAGATATTGATCACAATGAAGGTATCCGCTGAAGCCTGCCAGGAAATCCCATGCTTCGGCGCCTTTTCGTGATCCATGGTGATACAGGACAATCGGCTTCTCGGCATGCTTGCCTGACAAGAAGGTCCAGACGTAGTCTTTAGCTCTTTCACTGTCTAAGACTCGATATGGCGTCTCATCTGAGTGAATTACATCCTGCTTTAGCAGCTCTTTTCTCAAGAGTTCGTAAAGGCTGGAGAGGTAGTACTCGCAGACCTTGATATGCCAATTAAAAACCGTCTTGTGATCAAGCGGAAGGCCCATACGCCGTAAGTCTTTCTCTTGCCGGTAGGCAGGAAACTTGAGAACGTACTTCTGATAGATAGTATTTGAGATCAAAGAAGCTGAGCCAAGACTGTTGGTTAACGGAGCCTTAGGTACAGGTGCTTTAATAATCTTGTCAGCTGGTGCCTCATCACTGCAGTGCTGGCACTTGTAAGAGTGCTGAATATGATCGATTCTCTTAACTTGGGCTGGAATGTAGAGCAGCTTTTTTCTGGCACAGAAGCTGCCGATCTCTTTCAGCTCGTGCTGGCAGTCTGGACAAGTAAGATCATCCAAACGATGATGAACCTCCTCGCCCGGCAGAGAATCTAAGATGTCTTGCTTTTTACCGACTTGCTTGCGTCTCTTATAGGTAACTTAAACTTCCCACTTACAAAAGTGGGAAGTTTAAGTTAATAAAAATTATTATTCTGCTTCCACAAACTTGGTAATCCGCTTGAGAGCCTCTTTTAAGACTTCATCGCTGGAAGCGTAGGACATGCGGACATAGCCGGCCCCGCCAGCCCCAAAGTAGCTGCCCGGGATCACGCCGACTCTGGCATCCTTTGCCAAGGCCTTGGCAAAGCCGACGTCGTCACCCTGGTACTTTTCAGGAATCTTGGCAAAGATGTAGAAGGCCCCGCGCGGCAAAGCCATGTCAAAACCCAGCTTCTTCAAGCCCTTTTCCATGAAGTTGACCCGGCGCTGGTAGATATCTCTGAATTCCTTCGGGTCATCCAGACCGTTGGTCAAGGCTTCAATGGCCGCAGCTTGCACGTTGTTGGTCACGACCGTGATCATGAAGTCGTTCATCTTGCGGACGCTGGCCATGATTTCAGCTGGCCCGCAGATATAGCCCAGCCGCCAGCCAGTCATGGCGTGGGACTTGGACAGACCGGAAATAAAGATGGTTCTGTCTGGAATGTAAGTAGCCAAAGAGTAGTGCTTGGCATCCCCGTAGATCAGTTCGGAGTAGATTTCATCACTGATCGCGTACATGTGGTGCTTCTTGATAACTTCAGCCAGGCCTTCGATAACTTCCTTAGGGTAGGTTACCCCGGTCGGGTTGGTCGGGTCGTTCAGCATAACAGCCTTAATCCCCTTGCCTTCCCGTTCAATGACTTCTTCCAGCTTTTCCGGGGTCAAAATAAAGCCGGTGTCTGAAGTGTCGACTTCAACTGGAGTAGCCCCAGTCAAGCAGACCAGCTGCATGTACATGGACCAGACTGGAGTAGGCACGATCACCTTGTCGCCATCGTTCAAAAGGGCGGACAAGCTGCAGTTCAAGGCTTCGGTTGCCCCGACCGTGACGGTGATTTCACTCGCCGGGTCATAGTCAACCCCGGTCACGCCCTTAACGTACTTGCTGATGGCCTGGAGCAGTTCCGGCTTGCCTGACTGCGGGCCGTAGTGACTGTCATTGTTTTCAATGTCCCGGATCGCTGCCTGCTTGATGTGTTCCGGGGTATTTAAGTCCGGTTCACCCAGGGTCAGCTTGACAACATCATCGAACTGGGAAACATACTTGTCAAAACGGCGGATATCTGAAGGAACCACGGCGTCGAGCTTGTGGTTGATAATCGGCAGTAAATCTTGCGCTAATTTTGGCATTGGAAAAAACCTCTTAATTCAAATCAAAAAGAACAGCAACTTAACATTTAAGCCTATTTTAGCATAGTTTGTTAAGGAAAGCGGCAGATATAGCTAACTTTGTCCATTTTTCCTCAAATTAAAAATTATTTTCTTAATTCTATACCAGGCAAAAGTTTATTTTGTTAAAAATGTCCCGGGATTATTTTTGATATTTTAAGTCGTTGGCAATCAAATCGTCATAGCTTTCCCGCTTGATCACCAGCTGGTCAACCCCGTCCTCGGCAAAAACCACGGCCGGACGCGGATTGCGGTTGTAGTTTGAGGCCATGGAATAGCCATAGGCGCCGGTACTTAAGAGGGCAACTACGTCACCTGGTTCGGTTTTTGGTAAAGGACAAGACTTGATCAAGATATCCCCGCTTTCGCAGTACTTGCCGACCAGGTTGACCCTTTCTTCATCTTCTGCCTGAGGGCGGTCAGCAACAACGGCTGAATATTCTGCCTGGTAAAGAGCTGGGCGGATATTGTCCCCCATCCCCCCGTCAAGGGCGACATAGCTCGGGTAGCCAGGCAGGTCCTTTCTTGAGCCGACAGTATAAAGGCTAAAGCCCGCAGGGCCGACGATCGACCGGCCTGGTTCAATCCAGATGGCCGGCAATTTCAAATTGTTTTCCTGACACTTGCTTTTGACTTCTTTAACAATGGCCCGGACGAATTCTTCAGCCGGAAGCGGCTGGTCCTGGTCAGTATAGTGGATGCCAAAGCCGCCCCCCACATTCAAGATGTCCGTTTCATAGCCGTATTTCTCTTTCCAGGCACTAGCCAGCTGGCAGAGCTTGTCTGCGCAGCCCACGAAGCCCCGGACGTCAAAAATTTGCGAGCCAATGTGGGCGTGAATGCCGGCCATCTTCATCCGCGGATTGGCCAGGACCAGTTCCAGGGCCCGGTCAGCCTGGCCGCTTTCCATATCAAAGCCAAACTTGGAGTCCACCTGGCCAGTCTGGATATATTCGTTGGTGTGGGCGCTGATGCCGGGGGTAACCCGGAGCATGACCTTGCTGCTTGCGTCTTTTTCTTCCAAAATCTGGCTGAGCAAGTCAATTTCATGGAAGTTGTCCAAAATAATGACCCCGACTCCCTGGTCAACAGCCATTTCCAGTTCTGCCCGGCTCTTGTTGTTGCCGTGGAAACTCACCTTGTCCATAGGAAAGCCCGCCTTCATGGCCGTCCAGAGTTCCCCGCCAGAGACGACGTCGGTGTGGCCGCCTTCTTCATTGATGACCTGGTAAATGGCCAGGCAGGAAAAGGCCTTTGAAGCATAGCTGACTTCATAGTCTACCCCTTCTTCTTCAAAGACCCGCTTAAAGGCCCGGATTGCCTGGCGGATTTTCCCCACGTCAAAAACCTGCAGGGGGGTCTGGTACCTGGCCGCCAGTTCCAGGGCATCTACCCCGGCAATCTGCAGGTGGCCGGCTTGATTGACATCGCTTGCTTTAATTAATCCGTTCACGCTTTTACCTCAGCTTTTTTTCTAAAAAAATTAATCAACTTAACTAATAAGTTTAGCCTTCTCCACCTGCCTGGTCAAGGCAGACAAGCTGAGAAAAGAAAAGGGCAAGAAAGATAGAAAAAACAAAAAAGACACCCGACTGGGTGTCTTCCTCACAATTGCGTTAGCTGGATTCGAACCAGCGCATGACGGTACCAAAAACCGTTGCCTTACCACTTGGCTATAACGCAATCTTCAATTCAACCAAGGGACGGCTCCTCGCATCCCCCGACCAAGTAATATCATACTTAGCTTTTTAACTCTTGGCAAGCCTTTTTTTACAAAAAATTTGCCTTAGCCAAGATTCACTTTAAAAAGATTAACCATTAACCAGCTTTTTGACCTTTTTCTCAGCCTTCAAGGCTTCAAAATAAGCCCGTTCTTCTTTCACGTTGCCCAAGGCAATCGTTCCCCGCTTCTGGTTGATGCTCAAGTCATCGATAATCGCATCGACCAGCTCCCAGAAATAGGGACTGACAGCGGCTAAGTCATCGCTCTCCCCTACGCAGAGGTGGGCTGCCTGGCTCATCAAGAGCCAGGCTCGGCCGGCTTCTTTCTGCATCTTCTGGTGGCCCTTCTCCAGGGTCTGCCGGGAACTGAGTTCCAGGCGCTGAGCCTGCTTTTGAAAGTCTTCTTCACATTCTTCTTCCACTGCCAGGGCAAAAACGATCACTTCGCCCAGGGCCCGGCTGGCAAAAGCAAAGTAGCCTTCCCCACCCTTTTCCCGGCTGGCCACTAAAGCTGCCCGCAGCTGATTCAAAAGGGGGGCAAAGTCCGTCGCCGGGTCGAGCTGGCTGCTGGAAAGGCTGGCGTAAAAGGCCGCCTGCTGGTCCCCTTCTTCTGCTAAGGCCAGATACAGCTGCCTGGCCTGCTTGAAGCGCTTGGCCCGGTAGGCCTGCTTGGCTTCAGCATAAATCTCCGCCTGGTCGGCAAGGTCAAATTGCCGGCGCAACTGGTCAGCTGAATAGGCTGCCCCACAGGTCTGGCAGACAAAACGGCTGCCTTCTTTTAACAAATCTCTTTGCCCGCAAAGCTCACACTTGATTTTTCTCATTGGCCATTTCCCCATGTTGACTTAATTTATCGGCGACTTGTAACCGCTTACTAGTCGATATTATAGCAAAAGTTTGTGAAAAACACAGATTAAAAAACAAAAAATCAAGACCCATTTTGGTCTTGATTTAAAGAATGATGTTAATAAACTTAGTTGCTCTGCGTGCTTTCTGCTCCCGGGGCAACCTCAATCATGAATTCTGAACTGGTCCAGGTCGACTTGTCCGGGTATGTGACCTTAATCTGGGTCTTGTAGCTGCCGGCCTTGGCAAAGTCTGGCACCGTCAGGTAGCTAGCCTGACTGCCAGCTGGCGGGGAGGCGAAGTTGGCAATCAAGCTGGAAGCCGCGATTGCCTTGCCCACTTGGGTTTTAGCGGCTAATAAGACAGGGGTGTAGCGGGATGAGTCAGCAGGATTATTGACAGTTACCGTCAAAAAGGCACTGGTCTCCTTGCTCTTCTTCGGCAGGCTGGAGAGGTTAGTTACCGTTAGTTACCGTTAGTTACCGTTAGTTACCAGCTGGCCTGGTGACAGTTTCTGCCCTAAAGTTACCTGCCCTGGACGGACCTTGACCTGGTAGCGGGCCTTGTCAGTCTGCCGCTTAACCGTGACCTTAACAAATCTTGTCACTTCCCAGCTCTTATCCGGGTAAGTTACTTTGACTGCAAGCAGGTAAGTCCCAGCCTGCTTGGTGTTGATCTTTTGCGAGAGCTGGTTCCCTTCTTCGGCAGGGACTTGGCGTTTTTAATTAAGGACTTGGCTGTTAATTTCGCCCCATAAGCGACGATCTGGCCCTTGTCTTTCTGCCGCTTGACCGTCACTTTAACCTGCCGGGTGTATTCCTGGCTCTTGTCTGGGTAGGTGACCAAAACGGCCGCGTAGTAGCTCCCGGCCCGCTTGAAGTTTGGCACTCGGGCAAAGCGGAAACTGGTCTTCTTAGGCAGTTTTGCCCGGTTGGTGATCAGGCGCTTGGACTTCTTGCTCTTCTTATTAGCTTTTTATGCTTTTTGACCGTCTTCTTCGCCTTCCAGGTATGTTCATAAACGCTGACGGTTACTTCCTGGCTGGTCTCCATTGAATTGTCCGGATAAAGCAGGCGGATCCAGGTCTTATATGTCCCCGCCTTGGCGAAATTGGGCTCGGGCACGAATTCATAAACCGTATTAGCCGGCAAGGCTTTTAGCATTCTTGACCAGCTCCTGGGCAATCCGGTATTCGCCTTCCCGTACCTAAAAGTTTCTAACTTCTGGATTATATTCATCTGCCTGGCTGGCTTGGCTTTCCTAGCCGGCCAAAAGTCAAAGGGACATAAGGGCAGCGGCCGTTAGGACGCTATATAGCTTCGTCATTTTTTATTCCTCCAAAACATAATTCAAACACTTTTTTGCAAGCACATACTTTATAAGTTAATTATAGTCCAAATCGTTTTATTTTTGTGTCCGCTTTCAGAATGTTTGGCCAGCTTTTTCCCATAAAAAAAGCTGCCAGAATCTGGCAGCTCATGCAAAAAATTATCTTTACTTTCTAACTCTTATTTGCTCTGGACCTTGCTGTGGAAGGACATGCGGAAGCTGGCTTCGAAGTCTTCCCCGCTTGCCAGCCGGTTCATCCCCTTCTTATCTTCCAGGTCCCCGTCAGTATCGGTAAGGTCAGCGATCCCCCACCATGGTTCGATACAGACGTAATCAGCCGTCTTTGGGTACTGGGACCAGATGCCCACGTAAGGAGCTGAATCAGTTCTGACATTGATGTGGAAGCGGCTGGTTTCCGTCTTGATGGAGAACTTGTTGTCCGGGTGCCGCATCACCAGCACCATGGCATCATCCTTAAAGAGATCGTCAGTGATCGTGATCAAGGATTCAGTTGGGGCCAGGAACCGCTTTTCCCAGTTGAGCAGGCCGCCTTCCAGCGGCACCTGCACCCGGGGCTTAGCCGGGTTGACCTGCAGGTAGAAGTCATCCTTCTTGACCCGGTCTTCAACCGGCAAGGCAAAGCCCGGGTGGCCGCCGACACCGAAGATCATGTCCCCTTCACCCTTGTTAGTGACGTGGAAGCTTTCCTTGATCATGTTGTTCAAAAGCTCATAGCTGACCCGGAATTCAAACTTGAAGGGGTAGACAGCTCTGGTTTCTTCTGTGTCGGTCAAAAGGAAGGTCAGCTTTTCCTTAGTCTGCTCTTCCAGGGCAAATTCCATGTTGCGGGCAAAGCCGTGCTGTCCCATGTGGTAGGTCTGGCCCTGGTAGCTGTATTCATCATTCTTCAGCTTGCCCACGATCGGGAACAAGACTGGAGCATGCCGGCCCCAGACTTCCGGGTCAGCCTGCCAGATGTATTCATTGCCGATGTGCTTGCCAATGACGCTCTGCAGCTCTGCCCCGCGGCTTGATACCGTAACCTTCAGAATCTCGTTTTCGATAGTATAATCCATTATTTGCCCCTTGATACTCTTATTTTTTCTAAACTCAATCGCATTTTTACACTAATTCAGGAACAATTTGCCAAAAATCCCCCCTTTACAGGATGAACTTGGTCAGGTCCTTGTTCTTGACGATATCGCTCAATTTCTGTTCGACATAGGCCTGGGTGATGGTGATTTGCCCCATTTCCATGTCCGGCCCTTCATAGAGAACTTCTTCCAGCAGCTTCTCCAAGATCGTAGCCAGGCGGCGGGCACCTATATTGTCCGTCCCCTGGTTGACTTCAAAGGCAATTTCAGCAATCTTGTCGACTGCTTCAGCTGTGAAGACCAGGTCAACCCCGTCAGCCTTCAGCAAGGCAATGTACTGCTTCAAGAGGGAGTTTTGCGGGTCCTTTAAGATTCTGACGAAGTCATCCTTGGTCAAGGCGGCCAGCTCAACTCTGATCGGGAACCGGCCCTGCAGTTCCGGAATGAGGTCGCTCGGCTTGCTTTCAGCAAAGGCCCCGGCCGCGATAAAGAGGATATGGTCGGTTGAAAGCGGACCGTACTTAGTGCTTACGGTTGAGCCTTCAACGATCGGCAGAATGTCTCTTTGAACCCCTTCTCTTGAGACGCCGGCGGAGTTGCGCTTATCAGCCGCGGTAATCTTGTCGATTTCGTCGATGAAGATGATCCCGCTCTGCCCGGCCCGGTCCATGGCCTTTTGGTAGATATCGTCATAGTTGACCAGCTTCTTTTCTTCTTCTTGGACCAAAAGCTTTCTGGCCTGGCCGACCGGCAGGGTCCGCTTGACTTTCTTCTTAGGAAGCATGTCACCCAGCATGCTGGACATGTCCATCCCCATCTGCCCCATCATGTCGCCCATTGGGTTGGCCTTTGGAGCTTGTTCAACTTCGATGGTGACTTCTTCGTTTTCCAAAAGCCCCCGGTCCAGCTTTTCAGCCACGCTGAGTCTTTGGTTTCTGATCTCGTCAGTAACTTCTTCTGTTTCTTCCGGCATCCCGCCGCCAGCCAGCAGGCTCTGCATCATTTCCTGCATCTGCTGCATCTGGTTTTGCCGGTTGTTGCGCTTAACGCCCGGCACCAGCAGGCGGACCAGGGTCTTGTTGGCCTGGCGGATGGCCTGGCCTTCAACCTTGACAAATTCTTCTTTTTCCACGATCCGGACAGCTTCATTGGCCAGGTCCCGGACCATGGATTCAACATCCCGGCCCACGTAGCCGACTTCGGTAAACTTGGTAGCCTCAACCTTGACGAAAGGCGCGTCAACGATGTCAGCCAGGCGGCGGGCGATTTCCGTCTTCCCGACCCCGGTTGGCCCGGCCATCAAAATGTTCTTTGGCGTAATGTCCTTTTGCACGTCTTCTGGCAGCTGGGCCCGGCGGTAGCGGTTATACAGGGCGATAGCCACGGACTTCTTGGCTTCATTCTGCCCGACGATGTACTTGTCCAGCAGGTCAACGATCTGCTTTGGCGTTTTCTCTCTCATCCCTATTTTTCCTCGATTTCATCCGTAACAATCTCGTGGTCGGTAAAAACATCGATGTCCGCAGCTATATTGACTGCTTCCTTGGCGATTTCACTGGCCGTCATCCCGCTGGCATGCCGGAGCATCCCCACGGCCGCTGCCTGGGCATAGTAGCCGCCTGAGCCGATGGCCACCACGCTTTCGTCTGGTTCGAGCACTTCCCCGTTGCCGGAAATCAAGAGCAGGTCCTGGTCGTTAAAAGCAATAACCATGGCTTCCAATTTCTGCAAGGTCGGGTCTTTCCGCCAGGACTGGGCCATTTCCACGGCTGCCCGGCGTAAGTCGCCGCTGTAGCTTTCCAGCTTTCCTTCCAGCATTTCCTGCAGGCTGACGGCATCCGCCACCCCGCCGGCAAAGCCGATCACCACTTGGTCATGGTAAATGCGGCGGATCTTCTTGGCCGTGGTCTTGGCGATGATGCTCTTGCCCAGGGTCACCTGGCCGTCGCCGGCAATCGCCGTCTGGCCATTGTATTTTACTGAACAAATCGTTGTCATTTTCTTCCTCCGTTTGTTTGCTTTTCTATTGATCGCGTTATTTAAAAATCTTGCTAAAAAGCGGAAATGATTGCCGCTTTCCAAACATTTTCATAATAACACTTTTCCTCATTTTCGGGGAAAATGCTGGCGATATTCCGCCGTAAGATGCTGCATGCTGACGTGAGTATAGATCTGGGTCGTAGACAAGTCCTCATGGCCCAAGAGCTCCTGCACGCTCCTGAGGTCTGCCCCGTTGTTGAGCATGGCGGTGGCGAAGCTATGGCGGAGTTCATGGGGGTGGGCACCAGCCGTCAAGCCTGCTTTTTGAAAAATTTGCTGGACGGCTTTGGCAATCCCCCGGCTGGAAATTGGCCTACCGAGCTTGTTTAAAAAGACTGCCCCGGTATCTGGCTCATTTTTCAATAAACTTGGCCGGGCTGCCTGCAGATATTCCTCCAAGTACTTTTTGCTCTCTTGGTCAAAAAAGACATAACGGTCCTTATTGCCCTTGCCGTGCACCAAAATCATGCCGTTTTCCAGGTCAAGCTGCTTAATTTTCAAGTCAGTCAGTTCGCTCAGCCGCATCCCGGTCGCGTAAAAAAGCGCCACGATTGCCCGGTTGCGGACTGTTAACGGTTTGCCATCGTTTAGCGAGCGGATGACCTGGCCGACTTCATCTTGGTAGAAAAATTCCGGCAGCTTTTGCTTCCCTCGCCTAAGCTGAATGGCCACGGTCGGGTCAGCTTTGACCAAACCCCGCCTGGTCAAAAGTCGGTAAAAAGACTTAAGGCTGGATAATTTTCGGGATAAAGTGCTGGATGCCAGCTTTTGCCCGGTTGCCAGCAGGTAAATTTCCATGTCCCGGCGGGATATTTGATCCCAGCCTGGAAAGCCCCCGTTTTCCTGCCAGAATTTCTTAGCTGCTGCCAGGTCCTTTTGGTAGGCCAGGACGGTTTTGGGGCTGTAAGAGCGCTCATTTTTCAAGTAGGAAAGAAACTGCTCTTCAAGGGTCATTAGTCAGCCAGCTTCTCTGCCTTAAAGGCGGCCAGGGCGGCCAGGCCCCGTTCACTGATCTTTTCGTGGCGCTCGCGCTTGTTTCTGATCTTCTTGCCCTCCAGGCCCGGAATCAAAGCAAAGCTGGCGTTCATTGGCTGAAAGTGCTTGGCATCAGTGGTCGTAATGTAGTGAGCCATAGAGCCAAGGGCAGTGGTTACCGGGAATTCAACCGTCTCTTGCCCCAGGGCTTCTCTAGCCGCGTTAATCCCGGCGACCAGGCCGCTGCCGGCACTTTCCACGTAGCCTTCCACCCCGGTCATCTGGCCGGCAAAGAAGAGGCCTGGCCGCTTTTTAGCTTCATAGCTGGCCTTTAAAACTTCCGGGCTGGCCATGTAGGTGTTCCGGTGCATCTTGCCGTAGCGGACGAAGCGGGCGTTTTCCAGGCCAGGGATCATTTGGAAGACCCGCTTTTGTTCCCCGTACTTGAGGTGGGTCTGGAAGCCCACGATATTGTACATGGAGGCAGCAGCGTTGTCCTGGCGGAGCTGAACGACAGCGTAAGGAGTCTTGCCGTCCTTCGGGTTCTCCAGGCCGACTGGCTTTAAAGGACCAAAGAGCATGGTCTTGGCCCCCCGGGCCGCCATGACTTCGATCGGCATGCAGCCTTCAAAGACCTCGCTGTTTTCAAAACCGTGCATTTCAGCAGTTTCCGCGTGAACCAGGGCATTGGCAAAGCGGTCGTATTTTTCCTTGGTCATCGGGCAGTTGAGGTAGGCGGCTTCGCCCCGGTCATAACGACTCTTCTTGTAAACGATGTCCATGTCAATGGAGTCAGCCGCGATGATTGGAGCGGCCGCGTCAAAGAAGTGGAGGCTTTCGGTGCCTTCAAAGTCCTGTATCTTTTCTGCCAGGCTATCGCTGGTCAAAGGACCGGTCGCGATAACGGTGATGCCTTCACTTGGCAGGTCAGTGATTTCTTCATCGTGAATGGTCACTTCCGGCAGGCTGGTCAATTTGTCGGTCACATACTTGGAGAAAAGCTCCCGGTCAACGGCTAACGCCCCGCCGGCTGGAACCTGGCAGGCATCAGCGGCTTGCATGATCAAGGAGTCCATCTGCCGCATTTCTTCTTTCAAGAGGCCAACAGCGTTTGAAAGCTGGTTGGACCGCATGGAGTTGGTGCAGACTAATTCCGCAAAATTGCCGCTTTCATGGGCCGGAGTCATTTTCTTTGGCCGCATTTCGTACAAGTCAACCTTGATCCCTCTTTTGGCCAGCTGCCATGCTGCTTCGCTGCCGGCCAACCCGGCGCCAATTACCGTAACTTTTTCTGTCATTTGATTCAATCCTTCGCTTAAAAATTATCTACTTACCATTTTACCGAAAAAGCTTCTCCCTGCCTAATCGCACGCTCTGAGCAAAAAATGCCACCAAGGGCCTTGGTGACATCTTTGCTTTAACTTTCAACTTATTCGGCTGCTTCGTCTTGTTCTTCTATTGGCTCTTCCTTGTAGTCGCCATTCGGGCAGAGGACGACCATGCCGTCCTTGCGCTTCTTTTCGACCAGGAAGTGGCCGTCGTGCGGGCAGACCCGGCTGATCGGCTTGTCCCAGGAAACAAAGTCACAGTCTGGATAGCGGGAACAGCCATAGAATTTCCGGCCCCGCTTGGACTTCTTTTCCAAAACTTCGCCTTCCCCGCACTTCGGACAAGTCACGCCGACCTTCTTGACGATGGTCTGGGTGTGGCGGCAGTCCGGGAAACGGGAACAGCCGTAGAACTTGCCGTAGCGGCCCATCTTGACCAACATCGGGGCCCCGCAGACTTCACAATCAAAGCCAGCTGGCTGGTCCTTGATCTGGATCTTCTGGATCTCGCTGTCGGCTTTCTCCAGTTCTTTGGAGAATGGCTTGTAGTACTGGTCAACCACACTGACCCAGTCTTTCTTGCCTTCTTCGACTTCATCGAGTTCATCTTCCAGCTTGGCCGTGTAGTCAACGCTGGTGATGTCCGGGAAGAACTGCTCAACCAAGCCGTCGACGATTTCCCCCAGTTCAGTTGGCACGATTGCCCGCCCTTCCAGCTTGACATAATTCCGGGACTGGATGTTCTGGATGGTCGGCGCGTAAGTTGACGGCCGGCCAACCCCGTTTTCTTCCAGAGCCCGGACCAGGCTGGCTTCAGTATAGCGGGCCGGCGGCTGGGTGAAGTGCTGCTTGTTGTCTGACTTGGTCAGCTTGACCTCGTCGCCCTCTTCCAGGGCTGGCAGGGCCACGTTCTTTTCACTCCGGTTGTCATAAACCTTGGTGTAGCCGGCAAACTTCATAACTGACCCGCTGGCTCTGAAGGTCACCCCATTTTGGGTCAAGTCATAGCGGACCGTGTCAAAGACGGCCGGAGTCATTTCACTAGCCACAAAACGGCTCCAAATTAAGGTGTAAAGGCGGAGCTCATCCTTGGTCAAAACCTTTTCCAGGGACTTCGGTGTCCGGTAGACACTGGTCGGCCGGACAGCTTCGTGGGCATCCTGAGCGTCGCCTTGATTCTTGAAGTGGCGCTCCTTCTTGACCGCGAAGTCGCTGCCGTATTCCTCAGCGATGAACTGAGCTGCTTCCTGGCGGGCAACTGGTGAGATTCGCTTGGAGTCAGTCCTCATGTAGGTGATCAAACCGACCGTGCCTTCCTTGCCCAGGCTGATCCCTTCATACAGGTGCTGGGCAATGTTCATGGTCTTTGAAGTCCGGAAGTTCAGCCGCCGGTTGGCTTCCTGCTGCATGGTTGAAGTGGTAAACGGCGCGGCTGGCTGCCGGCGGACTTCTCTTTTAACTACCTTACTGACCGTAAACGGCTGCTTCTTGTCAAACTTAGCCAGCAGCTTCTGGACGGCCTCGTTATTTGGCAATTCCGTCTTTTTGCCTTCTTCGCCGTAAAAGCTAGCCTGGAACTTGTCCTTGCCCTTGGCAAATTCAGCGTCAATCGTCCAGTATTCAACCGGCTTGAAGGCCTTAATTTCCTTTTCCCGGTCGATAACCAGCTTCAAGGCAACAGACTGCACCCGGCCGGCTGACAGGCCCTTCTTGACCTTGGACCAGAGAATCGGCGACAAAGAGTAGCCGACCAAGCGGTCCAGGACCCGGCGGGCCTGCTGAGCGTTGACCGTGTCCATATCGATGGTCCGGGCGTGGTTGAAGGCATCCTTGACCGCGTCTTTGGTAACTTCGTTAAAGGTTACCCGGTTGGCTTCTTTTTCGTCCAGGCCTAAAACGTGGGCCACGTGCCAGGCAATAGCTTCCCCTTCCCGGTCGGGGTCGGAAGCCAGGTAGACTTTGTTGGCCTTCTTGGCTTCAGCCTTCAGTTCCTTGATGGTGTCACCCTTCCCCCGGATGGAGATGTATTTTGGCTGGTAGTCGTGGTCAATGTCGACCCCCATCTGGGACTTGGGCAAGTCCCGGATGTGCCCTTTAGAGGCGATTACGTGGTACTTCCGGCCCAGGTACTTCTCGATAGTGTGGGCCTTGGCTGGAGATTCCACGATAACCAGGTCTTTTTTAACCTTGCTCTTTTTCCGCTTCGGGCTGCTCTTCTTGGCAGCCGCGGTCTTTTTACTGCTCTTGCTTTTATCTTCTTTTGCTGTAGCAGGCATCAAATGCCCCTTTCACTAAATTCGAAATTAAATCTTCTTCAATATAGAAATAATTTCCGGAATTGTCAACCAAAAGAAAATTAACTTAAGGGTATCTTGAAGTAGGCGATTTCAATGTCAAAATATGTTT
>NZ_KV793135.1:0-9823 GCF_001808415.1 Lactobacillus sp. HMSC08B12
AGCCCTCTTTTGTAAGTGGGAAGTTTAAGTGTTTTATTGAAAAGGGAAAAAATGCAGAAACATGCCTACTTAATCATCGCCAACCGCAACCCGGGTCAGTTGCAGACCTTGCTGACCCTGCTTGATGACAGCCGTAACGATATTTATCTCTTGGTCGACAGAAAAAGCGTGGGCTATCCGCGTGACTTTCAGCTAAACTACGCCACGCTTTTCAGTGTCTCGCCCCTGATCATCGACTGGGGCAGTTATTCGCAAATTGAAGCCGAAATGCGGCTTTTCCAAGCAGCAGCTCCAGGCAAATATGCCTATTACCATCTGCTGTCTGGCTTGGACTTGCCGCTGGCTAATCAGGATGAGATTCATGCCTTTTTTGCCGCTCATCCTGGCAAAGAATTCATTACCTACAGTTCCCAGGAAAGCGGGGCACAGTTATTGGCCCGGGTGCAGAAATATCATTTCACCCATAACTTCCGGCAGCCAAACAAGGCCATGCGGCTTTTTAGAAAAATCGAAAAGGCAGAGCAGCGGGTCTTTCCAGTAAGGAAGAAATTTGCTAGATACTGGCCTTTGGTTCCAACTGGGTCAGTTTGGAAAATGACCTGGTCCAGGTCTTGCTGCGGGAAGATGACCGGATCAGAACGATGTTTGCCCGGGGCTCCCTGGTCGATGAGCTGCTGGTGCCAACAATGCTGAACATCTATCCGGAATTCAAAGACAGAATCTACTATGACCGGCCGGTTCACGACCGGCCTGAAGAATTCCAAGGCAGCCTCCGCTATATTAATTGGTGGGACGGAAGTCCTTACGTTTGGCGGGAGAAGGATTATGAGACTTTGCTGGCTGCCCGCCGGCAGGGCCACCTCTTTTCCAGGAAATTTGATGCTGAAGTAGATAAGGCGATCATCGATAAAATAGCTGGTCAATTATTGGAAATTAAGTAAAAAGGCCAAAAACGCTTAAGCAAGTTTTGGAATAAGCAAACAAAGATGGTATACTGTTGATTAAAATTGCGTATACTGTTGCTGTATTAAGATAATAGCAAAACGATAATATAATAAAAGGATTTTAATAGGTTGAGCTCGAAGATAATGACAGATAACAATGGTTTTGATGGAGAGACTAGGCTGGGAGCATATCGGTACGTGAAAAGATTCTTAGATATTGTCGGCAGTTTGCTGGCCTTAATCGTCTTTTCACCAGTCTTCTTAGTTTTGTCACTGCTGATCAAGAACCGGGATGGCGGATCCGCTTTTTTTGCCCAGGAAAGAATCGGTAAGGGCGGCAAGCCCTTCATGATGTACAAATTCAGATCGATGAGCATGGACGCTGAAGAAATTCTCAAAAGCAATCCAAAACTCTACCAAAAGTATGTTGACAATGACTACAAGCTGCTGGCTGATGAAGATCCGCGGATCACGCCGATCGGCCGCTGGATGCGGCGGACCTCAGTTGATGAATTGCCGCAGTTTCTCAATATTCTCAAGGGCGACATGAGCATCATCGGCCCGCGGCCGGTTGTTGAAAAGGAGTTAGCTGAATACGGCGACCGCAAAGACAAGTTTTTGTCAGTCAGACCCGGAGCCATGGGCCTTTGGCAGGCAACGGGCCGGAGCAACATCAGCTACCCGGAGCGCTGTGACGTGGAGCTGGAATATATCGACAATATCTCTTTTGCCTATGATGTCAAAATTTTCTTCCAGACAATTTTCAGCATCTTCAAAAAAGAAGGGGCTTATTAAAGCAGGGGTGGAAACTAGTGAAAGTTAAAGTTTTAGTGGCAGCCCACAAGCAGTTCCCCATGCCGGCTGACCCGGTCTACATGCCGGTTTTGGTCGGGGCGGTAAAGAACTACAAAGCAGGCATTGCCTACCAACGAGATGACGAAGGAGACAACATCTCTGCCAGGAATCCTTATTACTCTGAACTAACCGGGGTTTACTGGGCCTGGAAGAACTTGAAAGACGTTGACGCAATTGGCCTGGTGCATTACCGCCGCTATTTTTATGTATCCAAGCCTCATGACCTGGATCACGTGGCTAAAGGAGTCGACTACGAGCATTTTTTGGCTGACCACGACGTGATCGTGCCGAAGAAGCGGAATTATTACATCGAAAGCAACTATGACCACTACATTCATGCCCATCCGGCAGAGCCTCTGGACAAGACCCGTGACATTATCGCGGATGCCTATCCAGACTATCTGCCGGCTTTTGACATGATGATGAAGCGGCGCAGTGCCCACATGTTCAATATGTTTGTCATGAAACGGCCAGCCTTTGAGTCTTATTGTGAGTTTGTTTTTGGCGTTTTGAGCAAGCTGGAAGGGCAAATCGATATTTCCGGCTACTCTGTCCAGGACCAGCGGGTCTATGGCTACATTTCCGAAAGACTGCTGGATGTTTGGCTCTACACGACCAAGCAGGACTTCGTTGAAATGCCTTGGGGGCAAATCGGCGGTGAAGCGGTAATCAAGAAGGGCTACAACCTGATCAAGCGCAAGCTTGGCATTGGCAAGAAGCAGACCCACTTTTAAATAAAAGGAGCAAAACAAGTATGAGCAAATATTTAGTAGTTGGTGCAGGTCTTTTTGGGGCTGTTTTTGCGCGCGAAGCAGCCAAGCGGGGGCACGAAGTTACGGTAATCGAAAAACGTGACCACGTCGCCGGCAATATCTACACCAAGGAAATTGACGGCATCCAGGTCCACCAGTATGGAGCCCACATCTTCCACACTTCCAACAAGGAAGTCTGGGAATATGTCCAGCAGTTCGCGGAATTCAACCGCTACACCAACAGCCCGGTAGCCAACTACAAGGGCAAGATGTACAACCTGCCTTTCAACATGAACACCTTTACTCAAATGTGGGGTGTCCGGACGCCGCAAGAAGCCATGGACAAGATCAACGAGCAGCGGGCTGAAATGGCGGGCAAGAACCCGCAAAACCTGGAAGAACAAGCTATTTCTTTGATCGGCCGCGACATTTATGAAAAGCTGATCAAGGGCTACACGGAAAAGCAGTGGGGCAGAAAGGCAACTGAACTGCCGGCCTTTATCATCAAGCGTGTCCCAGTTCGTTTGATTTATGACAACAACTATTTCAACGATGACTACCAAGGGATTCCTAAGGGCGGTTACACCAAGCTGGTGGAAAACATGCTTAAGCATGACAAGATCACGGTTGAACTGGACACTGACTTTTTTGCCAAGAAGGACGAGTACCTGCAAAAGTTCGACAGGGTAGTTTACACTGGCCCGATCGATGAATTCTTTGACTACAAGCTGGGTGAACTGGAATACCGGTCCCTCCGTTTTGAAACTGAAGAAAAGGACGTGGGTAACTACCAAGGCAATGCGGTGATCAACTACACCGACGCAGAAACGCCTTATACCCGCGTCATTGAACACAAGCACTTTGAATTTGGCAAGGGGGACCCGGACAAGACCATCATTACCCGGGAATATCCAGCTGACTGGCACAAGGGCGATGAACCTTACTACCCGGTCAACAATGACAGAAACAACGACCTGTACGCTCAGTACAAGGAAATGGCTGACAAAGAAGATGCCAAGGTCATCTTCGGCGGCCGCCTGGGTCAGTACAAGTACTACAACATGGACCAGGTCATCGCGGCTGCTTTGGAAGCTGTTAATGATGAATTCGGTAAGTAATCGTGCGTGTTGTTAAGAATTACCTTTACAATGTCGGCTACCAGGTTTTAGCCATCATCGTCCCGCTGATCACTTCCTACTACGTCAGCCGGGTACTGAGTCCGGAAGGGGTTGGGGCCAACGCCTTTACCAACTCCATCATCCAGTACTTCATGTTGCTGGCTAATATTGGGATCGGCTACTACGGGAACCGGGAAATTGCATATGTTAGAGAAAATCGTCAAGCTATGGCGAAAACTTTTTGGGAGATCCAAATTGTTAAAACCATCATGACGATTTTGTCATATCTGGCTTTTATTACTTTTATGTTCTTTTACCAAGGAAACCAGCTATATATGTGGGCCCAGTCGATCAACTTGATCGCGGTTGCTTTTGACATTTCTTGGTTATATGAAGGAATTGAGGATTTCCGGCGAACGGTTTTGAGAAATACCTTTGTTAAAATCGTTTCGATGGTCGCTATTTTTGTTTTTATTAAGAGTTCAAGTGATGTTGCCTTATACATTGCAATCTTAGCAATTTCAACTTTTCTAGGCAACCTGACCCTATGGCCACATACATTTAAGATGTTGCCTGGTGTTAACCTGGCCAGCTTAAGGCCCCTAAGGCATTTTAAGCCAACAATTGCTATGTTTATCCCACAAATCGCGATCCAGCTCTATGTTCAACTGAACCGAACCATGCTGGGCCTAATGGTTGACCAGAAGGCCTCGGGTTTTTACCAATATTCAGACAACCTGGTTAAGCTGATTTTGGCCTTTGTTACAGCAACTGGGACAGTCATGCTGCCACACGTGGCCAATGCTTTTGCCAAGCACGATATGAAAAAAGTCCATGAGATGCTCTACAAGTCTTTTGATTTCGTATCCGCCTTGGCCTACCCAATGATGTTTGGAATTGCTGGCGTATCGCTAACTTTAGCGCCATTGTATTATAGTGCCAAGTATGCTCCGGTTGGTCCAGCCATGCTGATCGAATCAATCGTTATTTTGATGATCGGCTGGTCCAATGTTATTGGAACGCAGTACTTGCTCCCAGTTAACCGGGTCAAGGACTTTACGACTTCCGTAACTATCGGGGCTGTAATCAATATTATCTTGAACTTTCCTTTTATCAGTCTCTGGGGATTAAATGGGGCGATGTGGGCAACCGTTTTGTCGGAAGTGGCTGTGACGGGCTACCAGCTCTATGTCGTTAGAAAGGACTTGGATCTAAGCTTAATGTTCCAAAGTTCATGGAAATACTTATTGGCCAGTGGGGTAATGTTTGTTGCGGTCTTTGGGATGAATACACACTTGAAGGCTAGCTGGCTTTGGTTGATTTGTGAAGTGGCTGTTGGTGTAGTAATTTATGCTGGGCTAGTATATTTTTTAAAGGCTCCAATTATTGATCAAGCCAAGAACTTAATTAGTAAAAAGTTGCAAAAATAATTAATTAGCGAAAGGATTTAGCAAATTTTGAAATCTGTGGCTGCCGTAGTTGTAACTTATAATCGAAAAGAACTACTAAAAGAAGCAATTGATGCCTTGTTGATGCAAAGTGTAGCTGAGGCAGATGTATTAGTCGTTGATAATGCAAGTACGGATGGGACTAAGGACTATATTGCTGACTACATTGATCAAGGGCAAATCATTTATATTAATACCGGCGAGAATTTAGGAGGTGCCGGTGGGTTTAATTTTGGAATGCGCAAAGCTTGTGAGGCTGGTTACAAGTATGTCTGGATTATGGATGATGATGCGATCGTCAAAAGGGATGCTTTAAAAGAGTTGCTAAAGGCAGATCAGCTGCTTAAGGGAAACTATGGCTATTTATCTAGTACGGTCTTTTGGACTGATGGCCAGCCTTGTGTTATGAACCGTCCGAAATTGGTCAAGGACTGGACTAGTGATCTGGGTTATCTGTCTGCTGGCTTGGTAAGAACGTACTACTCAACTTTTGTATCATTTTTTGTTAAAACTGCAACGGTTAAGGAACTTGGCCTGCCAATTAAAGACTTCTTTATTTGGGGGGATGATGTTGAGTATTCCAACCGCCTTTCAAAAAAATATCCTTGTTATGTAGTTGGTAAGAGTCAAGTAATCCATAAGACTAGGGATAATAATGGGTCTAATATCGCTAAGGAACAGGGTGATCGGATCGGTCGTTATAAGTTTGCCTATCGTAATGAGTGCGTGATAGCTAGAGAAAATGGAATGAAGGGTCGACTTAGACAGTTCGCCAAGGTCAACTACAATATGTTGCGAGTTATTTTTACTCATAATCCACATAAGCTCAAAAAACTGGGGATAATCTTAGGGGGTTCAGTTGAGGGCATTTTCTTCAGACCAGAAATTGAATATATTGAGGAGCAGCATGACTAAGAGAATCTTAGAAGTTAACGTTGATGACAATGGTTACAGCGGAGTGTATTCTCTAATTAAACGAGTAATTGAAAATAAGCCGGCCAATTATCAGATTGACTTAGCCTGCCTAGAGCCATTTGAATCACAGCAAAATATTGATTATTTAAACAAGCTAGGGACTCAGGTCTATTACATTGGTTACCCTGGTAATAAAATCAAGAAGCAGCTTAAGTACTATGAGAAATTACAAAAGGTTGTAAAAGATGGTAATTATGACTATGTTCATATCCATGGGGATGTAGCAAATAAACTCTACGTAACGGCTTTGGCTGCACGTAAGGCTGATAGTGGGGTTAAAATAATCTTGCAGTCACATGCCAGTGATGTGGATGGCTCTCATCGTCAGCTTAAGCGCTTTATTCATAAAAGCTTGAGAGGGAAGCTAGTCAAATTGGCTGACTGTTATGTGTCAGTTTCCGATTTAGCCTCTAATTGGATGTTCCCAAGTATACCTAAGTCACAGGTGATTAAGATTATGAATGGGGTTGACTTAGCCGCCTTTCGTTATGATCCTATTATTAGAAAAAGGATACGAAAAGAGTTAGGTTTATCTCGCAAACATGTACTAGGCCATATTGGTCGTTTTGCTTACCAGAAGAATCACCAATACTTGATTCAAGTTTTTGCAAAAGTCTATGCTCAAGATCCACAAGCTCGCTTGCTTTTGGTAGGAAAAGGTGATTTGCAAGATGAATGTAAACACCAGGTGCATGACTTGGGACTGGATAAGCAAGTAATTTTTTACGGCTTAAGTTCCAATACTAGTGAGCTTTTTCAAGCGATGGATGTATTTTTGCTGCCATCTCATTTTGAAGGCTTGCCAATTGTCGGGGTTGAAGCACAAGCAGCTGGTTTGCCAGTAATTTTCTCTGATCAAATCACTAGTGAGGCTAAAATGACTAACAATGCTTCTTTCTTGCCAATTGATGAAACAAGCTTGTCAGCTTGGCAAAGTCAAGTGATCAAGGATCTGGAATTAGGGCATCGTGACAACTATGACCTATTATCCCGTCAAAAATTGGATATTACAGATACAGTGGCTGCTTTCATGAAGCTATATAATTCGTAATCATTAAAAACGAGGTCAAAATGATCTACATTATTACCCATAAAAGAGTCAAGCTACCCAAGCTAGACAAATATCTTCCTTTGCAAGTGGGGAGTAGTTTGCATGAACACCTGGACTACTTGACTGATGATACAGGAGATAATATTTCTGAAAAAAATCCTAACTATTGTGAATTGACAGGACTATATTGGATCTGGAAAAATACAAAAGATGATTATAAGGGATTAGTACATTATCGTCGTTATTTTGGCAAAAGTGATTTCTCTTCTAGTTTTGAGCAGATATATAGTTATGATGAGCTTAAAGGCTTTTTACAGGACCATGATTTGGTGACTTCATATGTCGCTAACTTTAAGCAGAATGCTCATGATGAAATTATGATTCATTGTTGTACTGAAGAAATTTTTGGTAAGTTGCGAGCCAGCGTGGCCAAATGCAGTCCCGAATACTTATCTGATTTTGATAAATTCTTTAATCAAAACAAGGCAGTTTTATTTAATATGATGTTTTGCAGAGGGGACTTATTTGATGAATATTGTCAGTGGTTGTTTACCATCCTCTTTAACCTAGAGCCACAGGTTGATTTAAGTAGTTTGAATGCATATCAGCAAAGATTATATGGCTTCTTGTCAGAGCGGTTGTTAAATATTTGGATCTTGCATAAGGAATTGAAGGTTAAGCACTTACCGATCGTTAATACCGAAATGCCAATGAAGGGAAAAATTGCTAATTACCGCCGCCGGATCACCAACCAGATCTTTTACACTTTGAAAAAATAAACTACCAAACTGTTTCTTTGGAAAGAATAAAGGAGTATAGTATGGCTTATCTGATTGCGATTTCGATGTCGCTCCTTGTGGCTGCTTTTGTGCCACGACTAATTGAAGAAAACCGACATAGAACTTTTTTACTGGTTAAGCAGCCTTGGTACAAAGATACCAAGAAATGGCAGCTAATTGGACTTGTTTCTTTATCTGCCCTACCCATCTTGCTGATTTCTTGTTTTCGTTATGGAGTGGGAACTGACTATTTTCATACGTATGTCCCTCAGTTTCTATCAATTGTAAATGGTAGTTACACTCATTATTATGAACCTGGTTTTTATTTACTGAATCTGCTAGTCGCTAGTTTAACCAGTGATCCACAGTGGTTAATTGCTCTTTGTGCGCTTCTAACCCTAGGACTGGTATATGTAGTAACAGTTTTTTTATCAGATAATTATTTTATGTCGATCTTGCTGTTCTACTTGACTTATACCTACTTTGTTTCGATCAACAATATTAGACAAGCTTTAGCTTCAGCAATCTTGTTACCAGCTTTATATTTCTTAGTTCGTAAGAAGAAAATTGCTTTTGTTTTATTGACGATTCTAGCAGGGACCATGCACCAAAGTGCCTACTATTTCTTGATTATGGCGGTTCTGGATCTACTACCTCTGTCACAGCTCAGCTATCTGTTGATTAACTTAGGTTTTTACATTTTTATTAAGCTTTTAGGCAAGCGAATTTTAGCCTTATTAGCCTTACTCATTCCGCGAGTACAGATGTATCTAAATCAAGGAGTATATCTGGGTAAGACAATCGGTAAACTTTATTTGGGAGTACAAATTGCTATCTCACTAATTTACCTTTATCTAGAATACCAGCAGCGTTTTAACAGGGATTTGACGCAGTTTTCCTATAACAAGTCTTCCTTTAAGAGCCAATTGGTTGGCATGTTACAACTTGATGATCGCCAAAAACTAGGAAATTCAGCTGAAGAATGGACAATTGCCAAGCTTTTGCAATGGATGGTTTTGATTGTATGTGCTATGGATGGAATTTTGCCAGCTACGTACCGGGTAGTTAGAATCTTTACTTATGCCCAGTTCATCTTTATCCCAAATGCAATCAGTAAATTCGAAAGAGATGACAAACGTCGCTTGATCTTGTATATTTTAGTTATTGTGATCTTTGGTATACTCTTTGTCCATGACTTTGCTATGGGCTTTGAGCAAGTCTACCCTTACAAGTCAATTTTTAACCACTAAGGGGAGTTTGAGCCGCAAGGGACAGAAACAGTAAAAATGCAGAGGAAACTAGTCATGAAACGCGTTATTACATATGGAACATTTGATTTACTCCATTACGGCCATATCAATCTCCTGCGCAGGTCTAAAGCCTTGGGTGACTATTTAATCGTTGCTTTGTCGACAGATGAATTCAATTGGAAGTCCAAGCATAAGAAAACATATTTTTCTTATGAAGAGCGCAAACAGCTCTTGGAAGCCATTCGTTATGTTGATTTGGTAATTCCTGAAAAAGACTGGGATCAAAAACGCAGTGACATGCATGAGTACCATATTGATACTTTTGTTATGGGAGATGACTGGAAGGGAAAGTTTGACTTCTTAAAAGAAGAGGGGGTCGACGTGGTCTATTTACCGCGAACACCTGAAATCAGCTCCTCTAAGATTAAGCAAGATCTTTATGATGCCAATACGGTTACAGGAGAAAGTTGCTTGTTCCATGATGATTTGGATGTTGAGAGCAAAAGTTAACAGTTATTAGAGTCAAAAAGATCGCTAACACTGTCAGTTAGCGATCTTTTTTCGTAAGCGCCCAATAGCGCGGTATCTATCAACGATTTTTGGCAATTTTGGTGCTAGTAGCTTAAATGCTAATTTCCCAGGATTTTACAA
>NZ_KV793136.1:0-36054 GCF_001808415.1 Lactobacillus sp. HMSC08B12
CCACTTTTGTAAGTGGGAAGTTTAAGTAATCAAAAAACTGCATCACCAGGGATGCAGTTTTCTTCGTTCTAAAATCTTTAGGCTTATTTTTCCAGCAAGGCCAAAAGCCGGTCCTTTTCCTCCTGGCTGGCAAAAGCGGCTCTAACCGAGTTTAAGTAGAGCTGCTTTTCTTCAGATTTAGTCAAACCCTGCTCTTCCATGAGTTGGTATTCGCGGAGCAGGTTGGTCGCTGAAACGGTCATGTTGTCGGTGTTCAAGGTTACCCGCAGTTTTTGCCCCAGCATGGAGCGGAGGGGGTATTCGGCGATCTGATCAAAAACCTTGGTGTTCAGGTTTGAGCTGGCACAGCATTCAAGAGTAATCCCATCTTCAGCCAATTCTTTAACCAGGCTTGGGTCTTCCTGGCAGCGGATGCCGTGGCCGATCCGCTTGGTCCCTATGGCAAGGGCCTCTCTCATCGACTCTGGCCCCATGGCTTCGCCGGCATGGATGGTGTATGGAATCCCCCATTCTTTTGCCTGCTGGAAAAAGGGCTCGTACTTGCGGTTTGCCACTTCTTTGTTTTCCGGGCCCGCCAGGTCCAGGCCAGCTACTCCTTGATCTTTAAATTCTTTAGCTACTCTTACAGTTTCCCAGTTGGCTTCATCCTGGCCAACTAGCCGCATCAAGCAAAGGAGGAAGTTGGCGTGCAGGTCGTCTCCTTCCTGCCCTTTTTGCCAGGCGTAAAAATCGTCCCTGCCATCTAGAACTGCCTGGACAACTTCTGCCTGGGTCAAAGTTTCCGTATGCCGCTGGGGGGCAAAGCGGATTTCCGCGTAAACCAAGCCTTGTCTCTTTAGCTCTGATAAGAGCTCTCTGACAATCAAGCGGAGGTTGTCTGCTGTCTGCATCAAGGACAAGGGGAAGTCGAACTTGTCCAGGTATTCGTCCAGGTTCCGGCAGTCTGGGCTGACTGAAAGTCTTTTTCGCAAGTCAGTTTCTGGCAGGCTTCTCCCCTCTTTAGCCAGCAGTTCACGGACGGTTTGGTAAGGGACGGAGCCATCTAAGTGCAGGTGGAGGTCAATCAGTTTTTTCATAGTGTCTTTTACCCCTGTAAGAAAATAATTGTTACTATTCTAGCACCATTTATACTTTTTTAAAGAGGGATTTTTGCTAAAAGCTTTAATACCATTAACACAAACTGAATAACTTGAGCAGATTGTTCTGGATTTACTGAAATATATTTTCTTTTAAAAAGCAAAATCCTGCTTGAAAGCAACATTGCTGTCTCAAGCAGGATTTTTCACGGCAAATTAATAATGCCTGTGTTTTTTATAAATCTTTTTAACTTTTTCAAAACCAGTCTCTTCCAGCTCGCAGACCAGCCCTTGCGGCAGGACGTAGAGCACCCGGCCTGTCGCCCCGTCGTCGATCAAGTCGTACAGGCGGCCGGCGCTGCGGCTTTCGCCCAAGACAGTATACGGGCTGTTGGCCACGTAGCCGATCTTGCCTAAAGCCCGGGCTTCCACCCTAATGGCTTCCTTGTCATACTTGTTGTCAGGTTCCTTGTACAAGGTTACCTTCATTCTCGGCTTGAAAGCTTCCGTCCCAAAGTAGTGGTTGCAGCCCGTTACCGTAAAGAAAATGTCTTCCATACCGCTCGCCTCCATTCGCGCATATAGTCAAGAAACTTTTGTAGTTTTTGCAAAAAATTATTCTATCTTAACTATAATCCTGCTTTTATCCGGCGGAAAGCATTTTCTCCCCATCTTGCCCATTTGTCCATTTTTCACTAAAATATGATTAGGATAAAATTTTTTAGAATAATAATGCTCGGAGGAAAAATATGAAAATTGCTGTTTTAACCGACAGTTCTGCTTACCTGAGCAAGGAGCAACAAGAGAAGTATCATATCGACGTGGTGCCGATTCCCTTGATTTGGGACGGGAAGACCTACTACGACCTGGTCGACATCAGCTATGAAGAATTTTATGAAAAAATCTCTACTAGCCAGACCCTGCCGACCACTTCCCAGCCATCTTTGGGTCAGATCATGGAATTCGTCGACCACTACGTGGAAGAAGGCTACACCGACGTAATCATCCTGCCTTTGTCCAGCGGGATCTCCAGCTCCTACAACAACCTGGTCAACTACGCGGCTGAAGAAGACCGGATCAAGATTCATCCTTTTGACTGCCGTACTACCTGTGCCGGCCTGGCTGACTGCGCCATTTTGGCTGCCCGCCTGGTTAATGCCGGAGCCAGCGTCGACCTCATCATGAAGGACCTGGAAGACCTGCGCAAGACGATCGGCGTCCGTTTCTTGGTCGACAACCTGGGCCACCTCAAGCGGACCGGCCGCCTGTCAAACGCGGCCAGCTTTATCGGCACCTTACTCCACATTACGCCAATCCTAGCCATGGACGTGCAAAAGACTGGCCACATCTCCGCCATTGCCAAGGGACGCCAATATAAGCGGGCCTACAAGCATGTCCAAAACGACTTCCGTGAATTGACGGAAAACAAGGACTACCCAATCCAGGCCACGATTTTTGACGCGGCTAACCCCGATCGGGGCGACGAATGGATTAAAGATTACCAGGCTGCTTTCCCAAAGGACAAGTTTGACCGGTCCATCATTGGCCCCGTTGTTGGCGTTCACTGCGGGAAAAATACCATCGCCATCATTTGGTGCCGGGACATCGACAGCTACTTTGACCAAGACGGCCAGCCTCTGCCAGATGTCGAATCTGCGGAAGTCGGCGAAAAGTTTTAAATTAGGCAAAAAAGAATAAGCAACAAATAAACTCCTGTGCTACTAGCTTGCACAGGAGTTTTTCTGTAATCCTTAATCAGTTTAGTTTTTATTCGCCCCAAACTTCGTCAGCGACTTCCTTGATGAACTTCAGCTTGTTCCATTCCTCTTCTTCAGTCAAGGTGTTGCCTTCTTCAGTTGACGCAAAGCCGCATTGCGGACTGAGGCAGAGGTTTGCCAAAGGCACATAGCCGCTGGCTTCCTTTAAGCGGGCGATGACCGCGTCCTTGTCTTCCAATTGGCCAAACTTGGAAGTTACCAGGCCCAAGACGAGCTTGACATTTTCCCGGCCGTTCCAGATCTGATTGATTGGCGCCAGGTCACCGGATCTGTCTGAGTCGTATTCCTGGAAAAAGCCATCGTAGTTCAGCTGGGCCAGGTAAGGCACAACCGGTTCATAGCCGCCGGAGAAGAGGAAGGTGGACTTGAAGTTGCCCCGGCAGATGTGGGTCGTTACCGTCAAGTCTTCCGGCAGGCCTTCCAAAGCAGCGTTGATAACCGTTACCGCGCTTTCAGCCAAGTGGACGTACTTGGCATGTTCTTTTGGATTGTCCTGGCTTTCATTGAGCTTGCTGATCAAAAAGGCCCAGGTGGTGTCGTCGATTTGCAGGTAGCGGCAGCCGAGATCGTAAAAGTGCTTGATGGTTTCGTTGTAGGCTTTGCCTAAGTCAGCCAGGTAGTCTTCCCAGCTAGCGTAGAATTCTGGCCAGTTGTCAGACCGGTTATCTCTGAAGAGCATGGTTGGTGAAGGAATAGTCTGCTTGGCTACCGCGTCCCCGGCCGCCTTTTGGGTGAAAAGGAAGTGGTCAAAGAATGGATGGTGCGGGTTGTAGGCTACCTTGCCGCCCAATTCAGCATTGTCAGTCCGGGTCTTGACCCCATGGAACTTATAGCTTTATTGGTAGTCGTACTTGATTCCCCCTTTAAGGCCCCACAAGAAGTCCAGGTGCCACCAGCTGCGGCGGAATTCACCATCAGTTACGGCTTTAAGGCCCACTGCCTTTTCCTTTTCAACCAGGTCGCTGATCCACAAGAGGCACTGGAGCAGCAGAAGACCTGGATGGGTCAAGGTCCGCTTTGACCAGAAAAGGGAAATTAATTCACTGGAAATTGTCAAAAAAATCCCTGCTCCTAAACCAATCAGTAAACTAAATATGCTGGCGTAAACAAAAGCCAGGCTTTTCAACCTCTTCATCTTCAATATCCTCTCCAATCCTTAATCTGCATCATTCCATGATAACAAATTTCCCCGGTAACTTGAACGCTTTTTCAGCTCTCCACGCCTCAACTTTATTTTTCTTATCCAATCACCATTTTCTATACCTGTACCCATTAATTTAAGAAAAATTTTATTTGAAAGCGCTTTTGATAAATGCTAGAATGCAAGGTGAAAAAAGAAAAATAATCAGAAAACAGTTAGCAAGTTAATATGAGGTGAATGAGATGTATTATTCAAACGGTAATTACGAAGCATTTACTGACGCTAGAAAGCCAAAAGACGCTGACAAGAAGAGCGCTTATGTCATCGGGGGCGGCCTGGCCGGCTTAGCTGCCTGCGTCTTCATGATCCGCGACGGCCACATGGATGGCAAGAAGATTCACTTGCTGGAAGAAGAAGCCCTGGCCGGGGGTTCTCTGGACGGGACCAAGCGGCCGGAATACGGCTATATCATCCGGGGCGGCCGGGAAATGGAAAACCACTTTGAATGCCTTTGGGACATGTACCGGTCAATTCCATCTTTGGAAATTCCTGGCGCTTCCTACCTGGACGAGTATGCCTGGCTGGACAAGGATGACCCTAACTCATCCAACTGCCGCCTGATCCACCACCGGGGCGACCGGGTGCCAACTGACGGCCAGTATGGCCTGGGCAAGTGCGCCGGGGAAATCGTCAAGCTGATCATGACACCGGAAGACAAGCTGGAAGGGATCTCAATTGAAGATTTCTTCTCTGATGAATTCTTTGAAACCAACTTCTGGGCTTACTGGGCAACCATGTTTGCCTTTGAAAAGTGGCACTCAGTCATTGAAATGCGCCGCTACGCGATGCGTTTTATCCACCACATCGACGGCTTGCCGGACCTGTCAGCCTTGAAGTTCAACAAGTACAACCAGTATGAATCAATGACCAAGCCCCTTTTGGCCTACCTGGAAAGCCACGATGTTGACATCTGCTACAACACCCAGGTTGAAAATGTCGTAGTTGATACCAGCAACGGCGAAAAGGTTGCCAAGAAGCTGATCCTCACCAGAGACGGGGAACACCAGGAAATCGACCTGACCCCGGACGACCTGGTATACGTGACCAACGGGTCAATCGTTGAAAGCTCAACTTACGGCACCCACCACACTCCAGCGCCAATCACCCACAAGCTGGGCGGGTCTTGGCACTTGTGGCAGAACCTGGCTGAACAAGACGAAGCCTTTGGCCACCCGGAAGTCTTCTGCGAAAACATCCCGGAAAGAGCCTGGTTCGTTTCCGCGACCATGACCATGAAGGATGCTACTCTGGAACCATACTTTGAACGCTTGACCAAGCGGGACATCCACCAGCATCGGGTCAACACGGGCGGGATCATCACCGTAACTGACTCCAACTGGATGCTCTCCTTCACCATCCACCGTCAGCCACACTTCAAGGACCAAAAGGAAAACGAAACCGTTGTCTGGATCTATGCCCTTTACTCAGACACGCCAGGCAACTACATCAAGAAGCGGGTCGTTGACTGCACGGGTGAAGAAATCACGGAAGAACTCCTCTACCACCTGGGCGTGCCAGACGATTTGATCAAGAAGTATGCCGGCGATGACTATGTCAACACTGTTCCGGTTTACATGCCTTACATCACTGCTTACTTCCAAATGCGGAAGAAGGGCGACCGGCCGGCAGTCGTGCCAGCTGGTTCAGTCAACCTGGCCTTTATCGGCAACTTCGCTGAATCTCCGACCAGAGACACTGTCTTCACCACTGAATACTCAGTCCGGACCGCTATGGAAGCTGTCTACACCCTGCTGAACGTTGACCGCGGGGTACCGGAAGTCTTTGACTCAGTCTACGACATCCGGGAGCTTTTGAAGGCAACCTACTACTTAAACGACAAGAAGCCAATCGACCAGATGGACCTGCCGCTGCCAAAGATCGTGGTCAAGGGGGCCATGAAGAAGGTCCAGGGCACTTGGCTGGAAGAATTGCTCAAAGAAGCAAAATTGCTTGAGTAAACAAGCTAAAAATGAGATAAAAAGCCTTGCATGACAGCAAGTAAAAAAGAGAAGCAAATTGCTTCTCTTTTTCTTTTGGTCAATTATTTTAACTGAATCTATTTTTTTACCCTTCTTCACCGTCGCGCTTTCTCTGCCACTTGGCAATGAGCGGCAAAATTACACCGAGAGCAATCATGAAGAGAGGTTCAACGATGTTAAGAATCAGCATGTGGGTCCACTTGGCCGTCCCGAATTCAGCATCGATTGGGACAATCCCGAAGGTAGCCCCGGTCAGGGTCACGATCAAGCACCACCAGCCGACAAAGATGGCAAACTTCCGGTTCTTAATGTAGACGTAAGCTGACGGGTAATCTTCTTCATGCATCCGCACCTTGATGAAGGCCCAGAAAAGCAGGCCGGTCACGTAAGGTGATACGATCCCGTTCAAGTTCAAAAGCTGGTTGAAGATGTCGTTGACCGTTGGCAAAGTTGAGCTCAAGAAGAGCAAAACTGAGCAAATGAAGGTGGTCAGCCAGTAGCCGTTGATTGGCAGGCCGTTCTTGTCCACCTTGGTCAATTGCTTTGGCAGGTACTGCTTGGCCGTGTCAGACAGGAAGATCCGGGCCCCGCCGTCAACCAATACCGCCAGCTGGGCCAGCATGTAGAGGGCTTGAGTGATGATGAAGGCATACAAGAAGAAGTTGCCCATCCCAAACTTGTCCCCCATGGCCTGGAAGGCGTAGTAGGACCCGTTCATCTTGAGGTCATCCGGCAGCTTGTGGGCATTAAAGAAGACACCTAAACTGAAGGAACCAAAGATAGTCAAGAAGCCCGTCATCGCGGCCAGCATGTACATAGCCTTCGGGAAGTCCCGGGGACCATTTTTCATTTCATTGACATAAGGGGCGACGAATTCACTGCCGTTCATGGCAAAAATCAAGAGCCCCAGGGACATCATGAACTTCATGTCAAAAGTCGGCAGGAAGTTCTTGAAGTGGAAGGGCTGGGTCGCTACCGACCGCCCCTCGCCCAGGTAGGCAAAGGTCATAATGACAAAAAGAATGGTCATTACAAACATGGCTCCGCCCCCGATAATGGACAGCCATTGCAAGGAGTTGGCAAATTTGTGCTGGAAGAAAATGAAGGCCACGAAGATCAAAGCCGTGAACAAGGCAAAGACCCAGTTGGACATTTCATTATCATCCAGTGCCCGCCCCTTAAAGAGCCAGGCAAAGGAAATGACGGTTGAGTTGGCCACGTCAACCAGGTAAGGCAGAGAAACCACCCAGTAGCACCAGGCAGTAATGTAGCCCATCTTGTCGCCAGAGGTATGCCGGATCCAGGAGGACAAACCGCCCCCTTCTTTGGCAAAAACGCTGCCCAGGTGACCGACCATCATTTCATAAGGAATGACGAACAAGACCAAGAGCAAAACCCAGTCGCTGACCACAGCCAGACCCTGGTTTTGAAAATTGTAGATGATGTCATCGAAACCAATCACGGTCACGAAGTCCATCAGAGCGATCACCGGCCAGGAAATATATTTCCGCTTGCCGGTTTCATCTAAAGAATCCATACTTTTATATTCTTCCTCCTTACTTCTTAAGCAATAAAAGAAATCATGATTTCCAGCTGCATCAAAGCGTTGATGGCGCCGGGCAAACTTTCTTCACTGACCGTCTGCGAAATCACGGCATTGTCTTCATCAAAGTCAAAACCAGCATCCATGACCATCCCGGCCGCGTACTCGTTTAAATCCTCGTTTTCTTCCGTAGGATTGTACTTGTACATGAGGTAGCCGTCATCAGTTACCGTATATTTATCCCCGCTCTTTTCGACCAGGACAAAAGGCTTGCGGCCGTATGCATCAACCAGTTCGTTTTCCACCTGGAAAACCGTGTCTGACCAAGGCTTAAAAACTGTCTGTCCCGCCAGCCAATTGATGTAGTCTGCCTTCAATTTCTCGATTTCCATTATTGTTTTCTTCCTTCCAAAAAATTTACGCTTTCATTCATTATAGCTAATTGGGAGGCAAAAGAAAAACCAGCCTGGCGGCTGGCTTAATTTTTTGATTTTAGTGATTATCAATTGCCCCGTTCAGGCGCTTGCGCCAAATCAGGTAAACAATCAAGGCCAAAGGTACCACGATCAGCTGAACCAGGTAGAACCAGCGGCCCGGCAAGACCTTGGCCACAACCCCGGCCAGCATCGGCCCAAAGGCCATGGCGATGTCCAGACCCAGGTAAAAGGTGGAGCTGCCCAGGCCCTGTTCATTGGCCGGTGACAAAAGCAGGGCCGTTGACTGCAGGACGGAGTAGATCAAGCCATAGCCGACCGCCATCCCGGCCGCCCCCAGGGCCATCATCCAGTTGCTGCTCATGTAAGCCAAAAGGACCAGGTAAATGGCCGTAGCCACCAGGCTCAGCCAGAACCAGACCCCGAAGCGGACCGTGTCAAAGTAGTTCTTGAGGAAGGTCCGGATCAAGAGCAAGACGATGGCGTAGATGAAGAAGTAGCTCCCTACCGCCACTGGCATGTGCATCTTGGCCACGTAAGTCACGATGTCGGCCTGGGTGACGAAGTATGGAATCCCGAAACAGGTCGTCAAAAGTGCTACTGGCAAAGCGTTGACGGAGATCATCTTGAACTGCTTCTTTTCTTTTTGCCGAGGACTAGGAACAGCCCGGTTGCCGACGAACTGGATAATGATGATCATGATCAAAGTTGCCGCGGCTGGCAGCATCATGGTTTTCCGGTAGCCAATCACCTTATAAAGGTTGATGGAAATAGCCGGGGCAATGGACATGGCCAAAGCATTCATCAGCCCGTACAAACCCATGGCCGACCCGACGTGCTGGCGGGGAACCAGGAAGGCGATCCAGGTGGTCATGCAGACCGTGCAAAGGACAAAACCAGTCCCGTTGATGATTCTAAACAAGAGCAAGAGCTCCCCGTTAGGCGAAACAATATAGCCCACGATCCCGATAAGGATCAGCACCCCGCCGATAAAAGACAGCTGGTACTTGGAGAACTTGTCAGTCAAGTTGCCGGCGATTGGCCGGAGAAACATGGCCGCGAAGCTCATAATCCCCACGATCACCCCGGCTAAAATGCTGCTAGCCCCCAGGCTTTCAGCATAGCCGTTGATCAATGGGTTGTTGAACATGGTCCCGAACAAAAACAGGAAGGAGGCGGTCATGACCAAGATGACGTCTTTGGAATAAATCGACTTGCCCTTTTCCTTCTCCATCCGCCCCGCTTTAGCCGGGGAAACACTTGCACTCTTGCTGCTCACTGTATAACCTTCTTTAGTCTCAATCAATAATAATGATTTTTGCTTAAAAACAAATTAGATTTTACCATATTTTTCCCCTCTGCGCTAAGGCTGGCAAAAATCTCTTTGCCTTTTTTCGATTATCCAGCAGTAAAGCGCTAGCAAGCGCCAGCTTGATTAAGATAATTACGTCTGATTTCTTCATAAGAAAAAAGCCTGCGCAAAAGGCAGACTTTCTGATTAGTCAATGATAAATATCGTATTCTGAACTTTAGTAGTTGAAGTAGCGCTTTACTTCCCATTCTGAAACTGACTGGGTATACAGAGCCCATTCAGTTTCCTTCAATTCCAGGAAGCTGTCAACGATGTGTTCGCTGAAGGCAGACTTTACGACTTCGTCTTCCTTGAAGGCCTTGATAGCATTGTGCAGGGTTGATGGCAATGGCTTGATGCCCAGTTCCTTGCGTTCGTCATCAGTCATTTCAAACAGGTTGGAAGTTACAGGTGCCATTGGCAGCTTGCCTTCCTTGATCCCGGTCAAACCAGCCTTCAAGCAGGCTGACAAAAGCAGGTATGGGTTAGCAGTTGGGTCAGTTGACCGCATTTCCAAACGAGTGCCGACTTCGTTGGCGTTAGGAATCCGGACCATTGGTGACCGGTTCCGGCTAGCCCATGAGATGTAAACTGGGGCTTCAAAGCCTGGGATCAGCCGCTTGTAGGAGTTGACCGTTGGGTTAGCCACGCAGGTAATAGCGCGGGCGTGTTCCAAAATCCCGTTCAAGAAGGTCAAGGCAGTAGTTGACAGGTGGTATTGGCCATCCTTGTCGTAGAAGGCGTTCTTGCCGTCCTTGAGGAGGGACATGTTGGTGTGCATCCCGTTGCCGGCCAAACCTTCAACTGGCTTAGCCATGAAGCTTGCGTGCAGGTGGTACTTGCGGGCGATAGTCTTGACAACCATCTTGAAGGTTTGCAACTTGTCAGCAGTTGCCAAGGCGTTGTCGAAGCGGAAGTCGATCTCCTGCTGGCCATCGCCGACTTCGTGGTGGGCAGCTTCTACGCGGAAGCCCAGCTTTTCCAAAGTTTCCACGATTTCCCGGCGGCACTTGGCGCCTTCGTCTTCAGAAGCCATGTCGAAGTATGAGCTGTGGTCGGAAACCTTGGTGGTTTCTTCCCCGTTCTTGCCTTCCTTGAAGAGGAAGAATTCAGCTTCAAAGCCGATTTCAAAGTCGGAGAAGCCCATTTCTTCCATTTCCGCAATAACCTTCTTCAAGTTGTTGCGTGGGTCACCTTCAAATGGAGTGCCGTCTACGTTGTGAACTGAGCAGACCAAGCGGCCTATCGTGCCTTCTTCAACAGTCGTCCATGGCAGAACTAACCAAGTTGCCAGGTCTGGGTACAGAACCATGTCGCTTTCTTCCAGACGAACGAAGCCGTCGATTGATGAACCGTCAAAACGGGTTTGGTTGCCCAAGACGTCGTCCAATTGGCTGACAGGAACTTCCAAGTTCTTCAGCGTACCGTTAATGTCAGTGAAGGCCAAACGCAAAAAGCGAACATTCTTCTCTTCTACATCTTTGCGGATTTCTTCTTCAGTAATTACCTTGCTCATGTTCTCACCTTTAAAAATCAAGAATAAATTTACGATCAACTAATCAATTGGCTCTGTGCTAATCGATGCTTTAAAGATACCACTCTAACCGCGTGAGGTCAAATTGGTCTAAAGACCTTTTTAATAAAAAAGGACTTTTAGCCATTTTCCTTAAAAAACAAATGATTTACGGCATTTGTAACTGCTATTCTATCGTGAGCATAAGTTAGACCACCTTGCATGTAGAGGGCGTAAGGCGGCCGGATCGGGCCATCTGCTGAGAATTCCATGGTTGAACCAGAGACGAAATTGCCGGCGGCCATGATAACCTTATCTTCGTAACCTGGCATATCGCTTGGAATTGGCTCAACGAAGGAGTCAATTGGCGAATTTTTCTGCACTTCTTTAGTAAAATTGATCATCTTTTCCGGATCATTGAAGATGATCGTCTGAATGAGGTCGGTTCGCGGTTCATGCCATTTTGGCGTGACTTCACAGCCCATTTTTTCCAAAAGAGCTGCTGAGAAGATCATCCCCTTGATGGCTTCACCGGTTGTGTGCGGAGCCAGGAAGAAGCCTTCATAAAACTCGTGCATGTTGGTCAAGGTGGCCCCTTCTTCCTTGCCGATCCCCGGAGCCGTCAAGCGGATAGCCGCGGTTTCGACCAGTTCCTCTTTGCCGACGATGTAGCCGCCAGTCTGGGCGATCCCGCCGCCGGCGTTCTTGATCAAGGAGCCAGCCATAAAGTCGACCCCGTATTCAGTCGGCTCATGCTTTTCAGAAAATTCCCCATAGCAGTTGTCGGCGAAGACCAAGCTTTCTGGGCTGACCTTTTTAACAAAAGCAGTCATTTCCTTGATCTGGTCAACCGTGTAGCTCTGCCGGGTGTCATAGCCCCTAGACCGCTGGATGACCACGATATGGGGCTGGTCGCGCTTGAGGACCTTTTCCGCTTCTTCGTAGTCAACCCCGCCTTCTTCGTTTAAAGGCACGTAGGAGAAGTTGATCCCCTTCTGGATCAATGTCCCCCGCTTCTTCGGGCCCAGGCCGATCACCTGCTGCATGGTGTCATAAGGCATCCCGGTCAGATAGGTCAAAGTTTCACCTGGCAAAAGGTTGCCGTCTAACGCCACGGCCAGGGTGTGGGTACCGGAGACGAACTGGGGCCGGACCAGGGCGTCTTCAGTCTGGAAAACCTGGGCATAGATGGCTTCCAGCTTTTCTCGGCCGATGTCATCGTCCCCGTAGCCGTTGGTCCCCTTGAGGTCAGCTTCCGCCACCTGGTGGTCGACAAAGGCCTTGAGGACCTTTCCCTGGTTATAGACCACCTGGTCGTCAATTTCCCGCAGGCGGGGGGCAATTTCCTGGTCAACTTCAGCCAGGATTGCCTTTAATTCTTCTGGTAATTTTCTCATTTTTCTTCATTCATCCATTCTTCTATTCTGACAGCAATCCGGTTAGCGCAGTTGGGATCCGTCAAGGGATCATACCACTCAACCGGCAATTTATTCCTAAAGTAAGTCAGCTGCCGCTTGGCATACCGCCTTGAGGCCGTCTTAAGGGCCGTCACGCAGGCTTCCAAGCTGGCCTCTCCTGCAAAATAAGGAAAAAATTCCTTATAGCCGATAGCCTGCAGGACCTGGTGCTCGCCTGCCCGGTGCTCGTAGACAAAGCGGGCCTCTTCTAACAGCCCGGCCTCCATCATCAAGTCCACTCTCTGGTTGATCCGCTGGTAGATGGCCTCCCGGTCACTGTTTAAGCCGATGATCAAGTAGTCATAGCGGGGCTTAATTTCTGCCTGCTGCTTGGAAAAGAGCCCGCCCGTCCGGCTGATCACGCTGAGGGCCCTAAGGCTTCTTCGGCTGTTGGCCACCGGGATCTTCTTAGCAGCTTCCGGGTCTTTCTTGTTTAATTCCTCCCACAAGGCCTGGGGGCCGTTAGCTGCTAAAAAGTCTTCCCATTCCGGATCCACGCTGGCTGCTTCTTCTTCCTTGTCCCCCAGCTGCATGTCATTTAAAAGGGCATTGACGTAAAAGCCAGTCCCGCCTGCGATAATCGCCAGCTTGCCCCTGCCCGCGATCTCTCCGATGGCGGACCGGGCCTCATCAACGAAATTTTTTACGGAAAAATCCTCAAAGACCGAGTGGGCATCCACCAGGTAGTGCTTGACTTCTGCCTGCTCTTCCCGGCTGGCCTTGGCCGTGCCAATGGCTACTTCTTTGTAGATCTGCATGGAGTCCCCGGAGACGATCTCCCCGTCCAGTTTCTTGGCGATCTCGATAGCCAGGCTGGTCTTGCCCACGGCGGTCGGCCCGACTATGGCCACTACTTTCTGCATAAAATCCTCCTGCAATTTTCTCTTCTATCATCATAAACCAAAAAAGCCTGCTTGAGAAATTTTCTCAGCAAGCTTTCAGCTTAGTTCTTGGCTGCCTTCTTGCGGCCGTCCCATTGGGAGAAGCCGTCCTTGAGGTAAAAAACCTTGGCAAAATTGTGCTTGCGCAGGATGCTGGCGCAGCGCATGGTCATGGTCAAAGAGTCCGAGTAGAGGTAGACCGGCAGGTCTGGCCGCAGTTCGGTGTATTGGTACTTGAACATGGTATATGGGATGTTTCTTGCCCCATCAATATGTTCATGCTTGAACTCATTGGCTTCGCGGACGTCGATGATCTGCGCCTTCCGCATCCCGGCCTTGAATTCTTCGTTGGTCAGCTCCCCGCCCAGGCGCTTGGCCTGGATCCGGTTGTAGGCCCAGAAGCCCAGAAAGCCCAGCAGGATGACGCCCAAGATGACGTCAAGAACGATTAAAAAATTGGTCATGTAAAAAAGCTCCTTCTTGCAAGTCTTATCTCATAATAACGCTAAATTCAGCCTGGGGCTAGCTAGTCCAGCCTTTTTTCCCGCTCAAGCCGTTCTTCGTATTCGTGCTCATGCTTTAAGACCAGTTTCGCGTTTAAATAGATTTTTTTCTCTAAGAGGCCTGCCTTATACAAATTGTCTAATTCAATCGCCATTAATTCGATGTCCCACTTCCGCTTGCCCAAGTGGACCAGAATGCCGTATTTTTTCAAAAGCTGCTGGACATCGTAAAGATTTTTCAAAACAGTCATTATACCGTCACTGCCATTCCTAAACGCAAAATCAAAACCACATAGACAATCAAGCCAGCCGCGGCCAATAGCCGGCCGCCCTTGCCGTAGCCTTTATAGGTCGCGTCACCCAGGATTACCGCCAGCAAGGCCCCGGTGATCAAACCGCCCAAGTGGCCCAGGATATCCACGTCAGGCATGAAGACGTCCAGGACCAGGTTGATGACCGCTAAGGCCAAAGCCTGCCGGCCCAGGAAGGACAAAAGGGTATTGTCTTTATCCTTAAAGCCGGCGCAGGTCATGGCCCCAAAGAGGCCAAAGAGGGCAGTTGAGGCCCCGGCACTGATGGCCTGGTCATTGCCAAAGGCCAAGGTTAAAAGACTGCCGCCCACCCCTGACAGCAGGTAGATCAGCAAAAAGCGCCAGTGGCCGAAAACCGGCTCAGCGTACTGGCCGATATAGTAGATCATAATCGCGTTGGAAGCGATGTGCATGATCCCGATATGGAGGAACTGGGCGGTAAACAGGCGCCACCACTGTCCCTCCATAACCACGGCCGGGTTGAACATAGCCCCCATTTTCAGCAAAACAGAAGTGCTCTCAGAGCCGCCCATAAAGGTTTCCACCAGGAAAACGGCAAAGAGGACCACAACCAGCGCGGTTGTCATATAATTACGCCGCAGATTATTCATCACCGGCCTCCTTTACAATAATCAAATCATCCATGGCCTGGTCATGGTCTTCCATTGGCCAGACCGGAGTCTTAAAGTACATGGCTGAGTTGACCAGGGCCAGGGTCTGGACGGAATTTTGGGCCAAAAAGCGGTCGTAGTAGCCCCCGCCAAAACCAATCCGGCTCTTGCCCGCCGGACTGAAGGCCAGGCCGGGAACAAAAAGCAGGTCCAAGGCGTTATCAGCTTCTTTTTCTTCCACCAGCTCCCAGACCCCGAACTTGGTCTGTATTAAGGGAGCGCCTTCGTCCCATTTTAAAAAGTCCAGCTGCCAGCCAGGATGGCACTTAGCCAGATAGAGCTCCTTACCCTCTCCCCGCAGCTCTTTAATCAAGCCATTTATGTCCACTTCCAGCGGCATGGGCAGGGTTAGGCCAATTTTTTTCGCCTCCTGGACCAGGGGATGCTGCAGGGCCAGGGAAGTCAATTCCTGGTCTTGCCTTTTTTTAGCCGGAGTCTTGGCGAAATCCGCCAGCCGCTGCCTTTGCCAGGAGCGGAAAGTCTTCTTGTCCATCAAAGCAGTCACGCCCTCACTTCCTGCAAGATAAAAAAAGCAGGCCTTTCGACCTGCTGTCTTTTATTACTTAGTCTCGCGGTGAAGAGTTACCTGTCTTTCAACTGGGCAATACTTCTTCAAGGTCAAACGTTCCGGATGCTTACGCTTGTTCTTCTTAGATAAGTAACTTCTGTCGCCACATTCGGTGCATTCTAAAATGATGTTGTCTGCCATTATTTTCACCACCTACAATTAATATCTGACTGTACAATCATAACATTTCCAAGGGTAAAGAGCAAGTTATCTTGCCAAATTAACTATTAATTTGTGCTTGAAAACTTTCCCTTGTACATCTTGTAGTAAGTCGTCACCATCGACTTGGCCATGTCCTTGTTGTAGTTGCCTTCCTTGTTCGGATCGATGCCGACAAAAACAACCGCGAAGGCAATCTGCGGGTGGTTGGACGAAGCCCAGCCGACCATGGTTTCGTTAATCAGTTCCTTATCAGTCGACTTCTTGGTCTTAGTGTTGTAGTAGAATGTCTGGGCCGTACCGGTCTTAGCGGAGATCGACGGCTTGACATTCTTCAAGGCATGCGCTGTCCCCCAGGCGTTGGACCCGTGGACGACCTGGTAGAGCCCTTGCTTGATGACAGCCAGCTCATCCGCTGTCCAAGGGATCTTGAACTGGACAGTCGGCTTCTTGTTATAGTAAGTATAGAAGTGCTTGCCGTCGCTGCTGGTTCTGCCGATAGACTGGACAACGTATGGCTGCATCCGGTAGCCCCCGTTGGCAATCGTTGAAATGTACTGAGCCAGTTGGATTGGGGTATAAGCATCATAGTTCCCGTAGGATTCGTCGAGGACTGACCCGGACAGGATGATCCCGTTGGAGTCAGTTGATGCCCCTTGGATACCGGAGCTTTCACCTGGCAGGTCGATCCCGGTCTTTTGCCCCAAACCAAACATGGCAAAGTTGTTTCTCAAGGTCTCAAAGGCCGTCTCCGGCATGTGAATGTACTGCTTGGCCACATAGCTGGCCTTCACCCAGCGCAGGGTCAACTGCATCATGTAGATGTTGGAAGATACTTCCAAGGCGCTGGCCGCCGTCAAGGAGCTGAAAGTCCCGGTCGGGTAAACAGACTTCTTGACCGGAGTACCAGGCAGGTAGATGGCCGTATCCGGCAGAGTGTTGTTGGTTGGGGTGATGACCTTATTGATCAAGCCCCCGGCCACCTGGGCCCCCTTGACAACAGACCCCATAACGAAGGACTGGTTGATGTTGCCCAGGGCGTTGTCCGTGATCTTGCCCGTTGATGGGTCATGGCTGATCCCGGACATAGCCAGGATCGCCCCGGTATTCGGGTTCATGGCGATCGCGTAAGCCCCGCTGGACAGGCTGGCCGCCCCGGCCCTCAAGGCAGAGTTAAACTGCTGCTTGAGGGCCTCGGTTACGGCTACTTGGTACTTGGCGTCAATCGTCAATTTCAGGCTGGCCCCAGACTGGCCCTTGTAAACCTGCTTGGTCTTGGTGATTTCGTTGCTGGAGTTGCTGGTGACCTTGTAGCTGGCTTTGGTCCCCTTCAAGAGGGGCTCGTATTCCTTTTCCAGGTAGGAAATCCCGACCCGGTCGTTTCTGGAATAGCCATTGACCAGGTAGTATTGCAGGTTGTCCCTCGGCAAACCAGTCTTGGTCGTGGAAACTGACCCGATGATACTCTTGATTGAAGACCCGTTCGGGTAGTAGCGGTTCCAGTCAGTCCCGATCCCGACCCCCGGCATGGAAGACAGGTGCTCGCCGACCTGGGCGATTTCCTTGTTGCTGAGGCCGCTACTCTTTAAGTTGATCGTCGACAAGGTTGTGGCCCCTGACATCATGTTATACAAGAGGGCGGCCGTCTTTTCCTGGCTGGTTAAAGACGGCTTAAGGGTGTTTTCGACGTAGGCCACTTCATTGTCGTTGATTTCTGAAGTCGACAGGCTGGACTTCTTCTGGGACTTGGGCAAGGCAGCCAGGACTTTCTTGGCCCGGCTGCTGTCAGCCAGGTAATAATCGGCAATTTGTCTTTTTGTCGGCTTTTCGTCGGTAATTTTTATATAATTACTAAGGGTATTAGCAACCTTGTACATCTCTTTGGAAGTCGTTGACAGGCTGCGCATGTAAGTAATCGCGTTCTCAGCCTTGTTGCCGACCAGGACCCGGCCCTGGGAGTCGTACATGACTCCCCGGGGGACAGACTTGGTCATGGTGTTTTCGTCGGTGGCGTTAACCTCCGCGGAAAAGCGCGAACCGTAGAAGAGCTGCAAGTATGCTAATTGGCCAATTAAGGCCGCGAACAAAATTACGATGACCCCGACCAGAATCTTCATTCTGAGAGGGGTGTTTGCGGTTTGACTACTGTTGCCAGTTCCGCTATTCTTTCTAAAATAACTCATGATAAAACCATCCTCACTAACAAGTAATTTTAGCAAAAAGACCTGCGCAATTCTATCATTCAGAAGAGGAGTTAGCCAATTCTTAATGTACATGTCCAAAATAAAACGTTTTTTTCAAAAATTCGGCCTTAAGCAGCTTTATGCCTGCCTGGCCTTCGCCCTGCCGGCCTTGATTTTCGCCGGTTACTTCCTCAGCAAGAAGGGCAATATTCTGACCGTCGACCTGGGCCAGCAGTACGTTGACTTTCTGGCCTACTACCAGCAAAATCTCTTTAAGGACCCAAGCAAGTTGATTTACAGTTTTGCCAGCGGCCTGGGCGGCTCCATGCTGGGGACGGACAGCTACTACCTGCTCAGTCCCTTTAACCTGCTCTTGCTCTTTTTCCCGCAGAAGTTCCTGCCCCAGGGGATCCTTTTGGTCATCTCCTGCAAGATCGGAGCTATCGGCCTGTCCGCCTACCTGGTCTGGGGAAAGAAGTACCAGCTGGCTAAGGAATACGTTCTGGCCGCCAGCTTGGCCTTTGCCCTCTGCGGCTTTGTGGTTGCCAACAATTTGAACTTGATGTGGCTGGACAGCCTGGTCCTTTTACCCTGGCTGCAGGAAGCTATTGACCGCCTTTTATCCGGGGAGAAAAATCACCTGGTCCTAATTACCTTCCTGCTCTGGCTGACCAACTTCTATACCGGCTACATGACCCTGCTCTTTGGCCTGCTCTATCTGCTAGTGGGCCTGGCCACGAACAGGGAGCCAAAGAAGCGTTTTTGGGCCTACTTCAAGGGCAGCTTCTTTGGCAGCTGCCTGGCCGGGGTCAGCCTCTGGCCGACTTTTCTGGAACTTTTAGCCGGGAAAACTGATGCCGACATCAGCTGGAAGCTGAACTTCCAGTTTCCGCCCTACCAGCTAATCGCTAAATTTATCGACGGGGCCTACAGCTTCCATGAAATGTCGGACGGCCTGCCCAACATCTTCATCAGCTCCTGCTTTGCCCTCTTGGCCCTGCTCTTTATCTTTAATTCCCAGTTCAGTAAGCGGGAAAAACTGGCCCGGGGTCTGCTTTTGGCCTTCCTGGTCTTGTCTTTGTCCTTTACCCCCCTGGTTTTGATCTGGCACTTGGGCCAGTTCCCGGTCTGGTACCCGGCCCGGTTCAGCTTCCTGGTCTCCTTCTATGCCTTGAACCTGGCCCTAGAAAACATGGACAGGGAACCCGGCTTCAATCTCCAGCAGAAGATCCTGGCCGCCCTTTTGGGGGCCAGCGTCTCCATTTACCTGGCCATCAACCCGGACAAGCTGGAATTTATCCGGCAAGACGGACAAGTCGCGACCGGCCTCTTCCTTTTGGCCAGCCTGCTCTTCATTCTCTTTATTTACGGCCAGCACTATTTAGCCGGCCACTACGCCCTGCTTTTGGTCGTTTCGGAAGTCACGGTCAACTTGATTTTTTCCTTAAACGCGATTTCCTACCAGGAAAACAAGAACTATGCCAAGTTTGAAGCCAACGTCAACCAGGCGACCAGCTACCTGGCCAAGACCGACTCCAGCCTCTACCGGACGGAGAAGAGCTTCAGCCGGTCAGACGATGACCCCTTCACTGGCAACTATTACGGAATCACGACCTTTAACTCCATCAGCAACTCCAGCACTTCCAACCTGCTCAGCCGCTTAGGCTACGTCCACAACAGCAACTCTTACACCAACCAGGGCGGGACGCTTTTGACTGACGCCTTCCTGGGAGTCAAGTACTACCTGGAGCCGAATTATTCTTATGACGGCGTTTCAGCCGCCCAGCGGATGCCTTATGACAACTTGAACCACCGGGCTGATTTGAACAGCTATTATCCAATAAAGCAGTTCAAGCAGATCAGCATTTTAAAAAACAAGCAGGCCCTGCCTTTGATTTTTGCCAGCCAGAGCGGGCAGAAAAAGGTCAAGTTCCTGGATAATGACCCGGTTCACAACCAGCAAAAGCTCTGGGAAAGCCTGGGCTTGTCCGGCCAGCTTTTCAAGAAGGTCAAAAGCGAGATCAAGCTGACCAACTTGAAAGTGAACCAGTCCAATCCCCTGGTCTTTAAAAAAGCCAACTCTGCCAAGCCGGCTTCCGTCACCTTCAGCTTGACGCCAAAGAGCAATGGCTCCTATTACCTGCAGCTCCCGGACGGCTTTGACTTCAAGACCGCCAGCTTAAGCGTCAACGAGATCTTCTACAACTACGAGAGCCGGGACGGGCAGATCCGCCTGGTCAACATCGCCAGCCAAAATAAAAAGTCCAAGATCAAGGTCACTTTTAACTTGACCAATTCGACCCTGGACTTAACTGGCCTTATCTTCTGGCACTTTAACAATTCCGCCTTCAAGGCCGGGATCAAGCAGCTGAAAGCGCCGGAACTTAAGTTAAAGCAGACTGGCTTGCAAATTTCCAGCCAGACTTTTAAGAGCCAAAAGAAGCTCTGGATAACGACTATTCCGTATTCCAAGAACTGGCTGGTCTATGACAACGGCAAACGGGTCAAGACCAGCAAATACGCTGCCAGCCTCCTGGCCTTCAACTTAAAGGGGGGCAAGCACCAGCTGACCCTGGTCTATTTGCCGGTCAGCCTGATTGCCGGCAGCTTGATCAGCTTGGTAACTTTGGCTGTCTACCTGCTTTTGAAAAAGAAACAGAGAATTTAAACAGTAAAATAGAGCGCAAAAAAAGGTGCTGTCCGGGTAGACAGCGCCTTTTTAGTCGGTCGTCTTAACGTCGTTGATTACGACATCGTAGCTGACGTTGGCTGAGTCAACGTTGATCTTGACCGTTTCACCCTTCTTGTGGCCAAGCAGGGCCTTGCCGATCGGAGATTCGTTGGAAACCTTGCCGTGGAATGGGTCAGACTGGCTGCTCCCCACGATTTCGTAAGTTTCCGGTTCGTCTTCGCCGACTTCAGTAACCGTAACGGTCTTGCCGATACTTACTTCGTCGGGGTCAACGGCAGCAGTGTCGACAATGACAGCATACTTCAATTGTTCGCTGACAGCATCGATTCTTTCTTCCAGCCGCATTTGCTCATCTTTAGCTGCGTCGTATTCTGAGTTTTCAGACAAGTCCCCGTATGAACGGGCAATCTTCAAACGTTCAACGATTTGCGGCCGCTTGACAAACTTCAGGGTCTGCAGTTCTTCTTCCAGCTGCTTCTTGCCTTCGGCAGTCATTTCATAGGTTTTTTCAGGCATTTTGATTCTCCTTTATTTAACGCATTATGCAATGTTAAATATTAGAGTTTAATTCCTGGAAAGTCAACCATTAACGAATGTTTGCCTCTAATTTTTCTTCCAAAGCGGCTTGCACATTGTCAGTTGCCTTAGTGACAACCGCGTCAGTCAAGGTTTCTGCCTCATTCAAGAAGGTCAGGCGATAAGCCAGGCTCTTCTTGCCGGCAGCCAGGTGGGCCCCTTGGTAGACGTCGATGACTTCAACGCTAACCAGGTACTTGCCGGCGTTTTCCTTGATGCAGCTTTCAACTTGGGCATTAGTGACATCTTCGTCAACCAAAATTGACAGGTCCCGCTGCACGGCTGGGTACTTCGGAGCCGGCTTGGACTTGACCCCCTTAGCCATCAACGGCAGCAGGGCATCCAGGTTCAGTTCGTAAACGTAGATTTCCTTGCCGGCGAAGTTCTTGTCAGTCATGGTCAAAACTGGGGAAATTTGGCCGATCAGACCAATATATTCATCATTTACGTAGATGCTAGCCGTTCTGGTCGGGTGCATCCCCTTGATTGCTTCAGCCCGGTATTCCACGTCCTTGACCCCGATCATTTCAAATACGTCTTCCAGTTGCCCCTTGACGTAGTAGAAGTCAACGACTTCGTCCTTGTGCTGCCAGTTGCTTTCACCAGCTAAGCCGACATAAGCGGCTGCCAGGTGTTCATGTTCGTGGTAGTCTCCGCCTTCCATGTCGTAGACGCGGCCGTTTTCAAAGAGCTGGAGTTCAGTTTGCTTGCGGGCGAAGTTGTAAGCAACCGTGTCGAGCAGGCCGCAAATCAAGTTTTGCCGCATGGTGGTTCTGGCTGAGTTCAGCGGCCAGTTGACCTTGACTGGAGCCAGGGCCTTTTTGACAAAAGTCGTAGCCAGTTCTTCAGAAGTCAGGGAGTAGTTGATCGTTTCACTGAGCCCCTGCCCTTCCAGCAATTGGCGCAGGTGACGGACCTTGACTTCATCAGCCGCATAGCCGCCAATAAGTTCACCGGTCGCCGGGTGGGTGGACTTGATGTTGTCGTAGCCGTAGATCCGGCCGACTTCTTCAAAGATGTCGGAGTCAATGAAGATGTCCCAGCGGCGGTTTGGCACAGTTACCGTGTATTCGTCGCCATTTACTGCAACCGGGAAGTTCAGCTTGCCCAGGATCTTGACGATTTCGTCCATGGACAGGTCAGTGCCCAGGATCTTGTTGGTCCGGGAAGCAGTGGTCGTAATAACAACTGCTTCCTTGTCCAGGTCGCTGGCCTTGATTTCACCAGCTAAGACAGTGGCGCCGGCATTTGCCCGCAAGATCAAGGCGCAGATGTCCAGGGCCTTTTGGGTGTTGTCCCAGTTGATCCCCTTTTCAAACAAAGCAGAAGCGTCAGTCCGGTTGTCGTGGCGCAGAGCTGCCTTTCTGGTCAAGGCCGGGTCAAAGACAGCAGCTTCCAGGATCACATCAGTAGTTTCTTCAGTTACTTCGCTGTTCAAGCCGCCCATCACGCCAGCTAAGCCGACTGCCTGCTCACCATCAGTGATCACGATGTCTTGCGGGTCCAGGTCGATTTCTTTTTCATTCAAGAGCTGCAGCTTTTCGCCTTCCTTGGCCAGGCGGACCTCGATCTTCTTGGTCTTGTCAAAAAGCTTGGCGTCGTAGGCGTGCATTGGCTGGCCAGTCAAGAGCATGACATAGTTGGTCGCGTCAACCACATTGTTGATTGGGCGGATGCCGGCATTCCACAGGCGGGCCTGCAGCCAAAGGGGACTTTCAGCTATCTTGACCCCAGTCAGCTTTCTCAAGTAGTACTTCGGCGCGATCTTTTCATCAGCAACGGCAGTAAAGTCACCAGTCCAGTCTGCCCCGTCTTCTTTAAGGACAACGTCTTCGATCTTTGGCTTCTGGTCAATCAAGGCACCAACTTCATAAGCTGCCCCTTCCATTGAGGAAGTGTCGGCCCGGTTTGGGGTAATGTCGAAGTCCAAAACGTAGTCGTCCATGCCCAAGGCTGCAAAGACAGAGTCACCAGGCTTAAGGTCCGGATCATGGAAGACCCAGATGCCGTCGGCGTACTTCGGCGGAACAACTGAGTCGCTGAAGCCGAGTTCTTGCAGGCCGCAGATCATCCCATTGGATTCAATCCCGCGCAGCTTGCCCTTCTTGATCTTGATCCCGCCTGGCAAATGGGACCCGGGCAGGGCCACGATCACGTCCTGGCCAGCAGCCACGTTAGGTGCCCCGCAGACGATCTGGCGGGCTTCATCTTCACCAACGTCGACCGTAGTCTTGTTGAGGTGGGTCCCTTCGATCTTTTCGCAGGTCAAAATATGGCCCACGACCAGCTTGCTCAAGCCGTCTTCCGGGTGAACCGTTGAGGCGATTTCAACCCCGGACCGAGTCAGTTTTTCAGCCAAGGCGTAAGGGTCTACGCCGTCCATGTTCAAGAAATCTTTCAACCAATTGTAAGAAACTAACATTAATCTTCCTCCTGACGGAATTGTTGCAAGAAGCGCACGTCGTCACTGTAAAAGTCGCGGATGTCGTCAATACCATACTTCAAGATAGCGAAGCGGTCCAGGCCCAGGCCAAAGGCAAAGCCGGAGTAGACGCTTGGGTCAATGCCGGCGGCAGACAAAACATTCGGGTGAACGATCCCGGCACCCAGAACTTCGATCCAGCCGGTGTTCTTGCAGATCGCGCAGCCCTTGCCGCCGCATTCAAAGCAGGAAACGTCCATTTCAACTGATGGTTCAGTAAATGGGAAGTAGCTTGGCCGCAGGCGGGTTTCCCGGTCCTGGCCGAATTCGTGCTTAGCCACCAGTTCCAAGGTCCCCTTAAGGTCACTCAAGGAGATGTTCTTACCAACAACCAGCCCTTCCATCTGCATGAACTGGTGGGAGTGGGTGGCGTCGTCATCGTCTCTTCTGTAAACCTTGCCTGGGGAGATCATCTTGAGGTCCCCTTTATCGAAGTCATGCTTTTCCATGGTCCGGGCTTGAACTGGTGAAGTCTGGCTCCGCAGCAGGTGGTCAGCGTCAACGTAGAAAGTAGCCTGCATGTCCCGGGCCGGGTGGTCCTTAGGCAGGTTCAGCATTTCGAAGTTGTAGTGTTCGCTTTCGATTTCCGGGCCTTGGACAACTTGGTAGCCCATGCCGATGAAGAAGCGTTCCAGGTCGTCTTGAATGATTCTGATCGGGTGCTTGGAGCCGACATGCTTTCTGCGCCCTGGCAGGGTCACGTCAATCTTTTCAGCTTCCAGGCGGGCCTCAATGGCCTTTTCGATCAAGTTATCCTTGGCAGAAGCCAAGTTTTCATTAAAGAGGTCGCGGAGTTCGTTGACCTTCTGGCCGACTTCCCGCCGCTTTTCCGGAGCAACGTCCTTCATCTGGTGCAGAATTTGCGTCAGTTTCCCCTTCTTGCCGACCAGCTTGACCCGGACGTCATTCAGGCTCTTTTCGCTTTCTGCTTCCTTGATTTCAGCAAGCCCCTGCTCCCGCAGGTCCTTCAATCGATCAAATAAATCCATTTGCTTATTCCTTTCAACAAAAAAACTCCGCCCCCCAAAAGGGACGAAGCTTCGCGGTACCACCCTAGTTTAGGCCCAAAAAGGCCTACGCTCTATACCGATAACGGTGGCAGCCGGAATTGATTAGATCCTACTCGCAAGATGAAATTCGCAAGCCGCTCTTTGGTTTCCTTTCAGTTGCCAAGAAACCTCCCTGTCAAAGACCGGACTTGCTACTAGTCTTGTTCTTAGTAATTAATTAAAATCATAGGCTAAAACTTGCTTAAATGCAAGTCGTTCTTTACGCCCACTTGTCAGCCCAGATATGAACCTGGTTGAAGACCGGCTTTAATTCGGCCCCTTTTGGCGTCAAAGTGTAAAGGACGATCTTCTTTTCCGCATCCTTGGACCGCTTGACGATCCCGTCAACTTCCAGCTCCCGCAGGCGTTCGACCAGAACCCGGTCAGAGCAGGCACCGACCGCGTGGGCCAGGTCCCGGAAGCGCATGGCCTTGGTGTCGCACAAGGAGCTGATGATCAAGCCGTTCCACTTCTTGCCGATGATCTCAAAGGCCTTGACGAAGCGGGCACACATTTCGTAGTTTTCAGCGTTTTTACAGCATGGCACGTCCTGTTCAGCTAATTCTGTCATAGAGAAATCCTCCTCAAATTAGTTTCCATGTTAATTATTTAAGCACACTTTACTTACGAAAAACAAGCAAAAAGCCTTTTCCTAGCTGAAGTGGTAGATCATGATCCCGGCAGCAACAGCGGCGTTCAAGGATTCAGCCCGGCCCTTGATCGGGATGTAGAGCTTCTCGTCAGCCAGAGCCGCGATTTCCGGGCTTACCCCGTGCGCCTCATTGCCGATGATCAAAGCAACCTGGGCTACTGGGGCAAAGTCACCCAATTGTTTAGCGGCTGGATCCAAAAGGCTGGCGTAAACTGGAATGTCCGCGGCCTTCAAGCTGGCAATGGCGTCTGGCAGGTCAGCCTTGATCAAGTTCAAGTGGAACTGGCTCCCCTGCATGGACCGCTGGACCTTTGGGTTGTAGAGGTCAACCGTCTTGTTTGACAGGATCACCCCGTCAAAGCCAGCCGCGTCAGCCGTCCGGATGATGGTGCCGACATTGCCCGGGTCAGCCAGGTCATCTAAGAGGACCCACTTGCCGTAGCTGAAGGCAAAATGCTCAGACTGGTTGATCTTGACGGTCATAAAGATATCCTGGGAATTCTTGGTGCTGCTGAGGTGACTGGCCACGCTTTGGCTGATCTTGATCAGCTTGCTCTCATCATAAGCCAGGCCCAGTTGCGCCAAGCGGCTTAGGGCTGCTTCAGTAGCCAGGATTTCCCGGTACTTGACGCTTGCTTTTACGGCTTCTTCAACCAAGTGGAAGCCTTCGATCAAGTAATAGCCGCTTTCTTCACGGTATTTCTTCTGCTGCAGCTTGCCGATGGCCTTAATTTGCGGATTGTTGACAGATGTTCTTTCTTGCATGATAAAATACTCCTTAGAAATACTATTTTAATGATTTTTTGCAAAAAATAAAGAAGGTAGTCAAAATGCAAACATGGGAACTATTAGCGCATGGAGTCGTCCAAGGCGTGGGCTTTCGCTGGAGCGTGCAGATGCTGGCCCAGAAGATGAAGCTGCCAGGCAGCGTGAGAAACAACCCTGACGGGACGGTCACCATTGTCATTCAAGGGACGCCAACTGATCTGGTCAAGTTTAAAGCTGAGTTGCCAAACGCGGCGCCATATGCCCAAATTTCACGTTTGGACACAAAAGTTCTGCCTGAAATGGAACAAATGCATTCTTTTCATGTATTATATTAGACAGATCCTAAGAATTTGGAGAGAAACTATTCAATGAAAAAAATCAAAAAACGTTTATTACCTGTCAGCCTGCTGGCGCTCTTGCCGCTTTTCCTTACGGCCTGCGCCAGCCAGACCAGCAAAAACGGCAGCTTAAAGGCCCCGACCAGTGGTCCTTACTACTGGATCTATGAATGGATCGGCCTGCCTTTGCAGCATATCACCGTCAACATCGCCCACGCCATCGGCGGAGCCAGCGGGGCCGGCTGGGCCATCGTCATCATCACTTTGGGCGTCAGAGTGATCTTGATGCCGCTCATGCTGAGCCAGCAGCACAAGGCTACCCTGCAGCAAGAAAAGATGCACCTTCTGCAGCCGCAAATGCAGCTTTTGCAAAAGGCCATGAAGACACCAGGGATGACTCCTGACCAGCAGATGGCCTTGACCGGTCTGCAAAGAGAGATCTATTCCAAGAACAATGTCTCCATGACTGGCGGGATGGGCTGCCTGCCCCTCTTGATCCAAATGCCAATCATGATCGGGATCTACCAGGCCGTGGCTTACTCAAACGCCCTGGCCAAGTCCACCTTCTTCGGCATTTCCCTGTCCAGCAAGTCCATGGTCCTGGCCATCATCGCTACTGTTTTTGCCTTGATTCAAAGCTACGTGGCCATGATCGGCATCCCTGAAGAGCAAAAGAAGACCATGCAGGCCACCATGCTGATGAACCCAATCATGACCTTCTTCTTCTCCATGTCCTTCTCCGGCGCCCTGGCCCTTTACTGGGCAGTCGGTAACCTGGTCATGGTCATCCAGCAGCTGATCACCACCTTCATCGTGCAGCCGCGGGCCAAGAAGCGGGTTTCCAAGGAACTGGCAGACAGCCCGATCGTGGAAGTCGTTACCCAAGCCAAGCTTGACCAGATCTTAAAGCCAGCCCCTGAACAAAAGCCAACCAGACAGCCGAAGTCCGGCGACCTGCGCAAGCGCAACCAGGGCAAGCAGAAGCGGCAGTAATTCACCAAGCTAAAAAGAAACTAAACATAATAAGATAAACAAGAAAAAAGTAAAAGCCGCTGAAAAGCGGCTTTTACTTTGCTCTAAATTCTGTTAAATTGTCGGATCTTGCTTTGGACTCTCAGTTCCAGCTTGCTTTTGCTCTTCCCGGCTTTCCAATTCTTTGACTTCTTCATCAGTCAAGACCGGGAAGGTGATTCTGAACTGGCTCCCCTGCCCTAAGACTGATTCAACGTCAATGGTCCCGTGGTAGGATTCCACCAGCTTCTGGGCAATTGACAGGCCCAGGCCGTTGCCGCCCTTTTCCCGGGTTCTGGCCTTGTCGACCCGGTAGAAGCGGTTGAAGATCTTCTTCTTGTCCTCATCGGAAATCCCTTCCCCGTAGTCTTGGACCACGATCTGCATTTCCTGGCCGGACTGGCCGGCAGCCACGGCAATTTCCTTGCGGTCGGTTGAGTACTTGATCCCGTTGTCGATCAAGATAATCAAAATCTGTTCCAGGTGGCCCTGGAAGATCTGAATCTTAGTATCCGGATCCAGGTCCTCAACTTCCAGAGAGATCTTGAAGTCCGGGTGAACCATGCCCATGTCCCCGACTACCCGGGTCAAGACTTCCATCGGTTCAGCGATGGCATTCGGGTAGTGGACACTGATCTGTTCAGCCCGGGTCAGGTCCAGCATTTCCTGGATCAAGTGCTTCATCCGCTCAGCCTCTGAAATCGAGGCGTCAATGGATTCTTCCAGGACCTGCGGGTCATCCTTGCCCCAGCGCTTAAGCATGCTCAGATGGCCTTCAATGACCGCTACAGGCGTCCTCAATTCGTGGGAGACATCAGAGACGAACTGCTTCTGCTGCTCGATATACTTCTGCATCCGATCCAGCATCATGTTGAAAGACAGGGCCAACTCTTCCAGTTCGTCGTTTCTGTGCAGCTCGGGAATTCTGGCCGTACTGTTCGGGTCGGCGTTGACTTCCCTGGCCACCTTGGACATCTTATTGATTGGTCTGACGACGCTGCGGACAACCAGGTAGGAAATTACAATCGCCAGGCCGATCCCTAGGATTGAGAGCCAGAGCATGGCCTTCAATGTCCGGGAAATCAAGCGGTTGTAGCCGGTCATCTGGTTCTTGACGACAATGTAGCCAGTCAATTTATGGCTCTTCCGGTTTCTGACCTTCCGGTAGACATAAAGAGAACTTCGCCCATCCTTGCCTTCCTTGACCACACTCTTGCTCTCACTGGTGAACTTGACCAGTTTAGGGGCGCTGTCGCCGTTGTGGAAGACGATCTCATTGCGGAGATTATAGATCGCCACGGTCATGTCAGGGTTGGTCACGGTGCTTAAGACCGAGTCGCCAAAAACGCTGCTGTTGCTGTTGTTATTATCTGACAGAGCCGGCCCGCCCGTTAAAATCCGTCTGGTGTTCGGTGATAGTTGCTGGACCACGTTGGTGATCTCCAGTTCATCATCGATGTCAATTAAACGCTTGCGGAGGACGTTGACAACTTCGTTAGACGTATCCTTTTGCTGGCTCAGGGCTTCCTGCTTGACCGTATTGTAGACGACAGCTGAGAAAACAAGAAAGGAGACCATGATCGTCATCGCGACGATGCTGACCCATCTCACGATCAGTGAAACGTGTCTGGTCCCCTTCTTGCCGCTGGCGGCGTTTTGCTTAAGCATTGTCGTCCTCGTCTCTGACCATGTAGCCGGTTCCGCGCACCGTCTTGATGTAAGATGGCTGGCCAGGGATGTCGATCTTGTTGCGGAGGTAACGGACGTAAACTTCGACAACGTTAGTTTCGATGTTTGATTCCGGTCCCCAGATCTTGTTCAAGAGCTGGTCTCGGCCAACAACATTGTTCTTGTTTTCGATCAAGGTCATGAGCAGGTTGTATTCCCGCTTGGTCAAGTCAACGGTCTTGCCATCGCCCCGGTGGACGATCCGGTTGGCGGTTTCGATGGTCAAGTCCTTGAACTTGACAACCTTTTGCCGCGGCAGTTTGTCCTTTGAGGCGTCCTTTTCGATCTTGACCCGGCGCAAGACAGCGCGCAAGCGGGCCAGGAGCTCTTCAATAGCAAATGGCTTGACGATGTAGTCGTCAGCCCCGTGGTCCAGGCCTGATACCCGGTCAATCACGGAGTCACGGGCCGTCATCATGATAATTGGCGTGGTCTTGCTCTGCCGTACCCGGCGGGCAATTTCCAAACCGTTCAAGTCTGGCAGCATCAAATCCAGCAAGATCGCGTCGAAGTCTTCGCTCAAAGCGCGGTCCAAAGCCTTGCGGCCGTTGTTTTCCACTACGGTCTCATAACCTTCGTGCTGGAGTTCGAGTTCGACGAAACGAGCCAGGTTCTTTTCGTCTTCAACAATTAAAATTTTCGGCATGTTTTTATCCCCTCATATCCTATCGATTTAATTTGGGTCTGCTGAATCCAAGTATAATCTTAAAGTATATTTTAATAATTCTAGGATAGCCCAAAATTAGCTTTTTAACAAGTCCCAAAGAAAAGCAAGTCCCCCGCCAGATTAATTTTCTCTGGAAAAAGACTTGTTTTTAAGGAAGATCATTTCTCTTCGTCTTCGGCTTTATCTTTGTCTTCTTCAGCCTGCATCTTGTCCAAAAGACCCTGCAGCTGGGCAAAGGCCGGGTTGACCTGGTCCTTCTTCTGGCCGGCGAAGTCTTGTTCAGACATGACTTCCCAGCCCTGCCCTTCTGGGTACAGGTCTTCTTCAGCTTCTTCCTTGGTCAAAACCGTGCTTGGAATATTCAAGAGCATGTTGTCTTCCACGGCCGTCTGCACGTCAATGCGGTCATCGTCCAGCGGAATGATCATCAAGCCCAGTTCCTTTTCTTCCTGGGTCGGTTCATGGTCGGAATAATTTTCCACGAAGCTGAATTTCTGCTTCAAAGGCACTGCTTCCAGGCTGCGGGAGGACGGAACCAAGAGGTCGGCTTCCACTTGGAAATTGCCAGTCACGAAGGGTTCGTCATAAAAGAGCTGCCCTTCCACGTGGGCGCTTTTTACCTCATAGACCAGGTCCTTGGCCCGCTGGTAAAAGCCATCAGCAAAAGTCAAATCAGCTGAGATCTGGGTCAATGGCTCCCGGCTGTTCTTGATTTGGAAAATTGAAAGTTCTAGCATTAATTTACCTCGAGTGGCCGCCGGCCAAAGTTCTGGTCAGCGCCAACAATCTGTTCAAATAAGCGGTCAACCCTGACCTGCAGGCCCAGGGTCCCTTCTTGGGCATTCTTGCGGTCCACTTTGGAAACGATATCGATCTCAAAGTCTTTCCGCTGCTGCTTCAAATATTTCCGTCCCCGCTTGCTGTAAGCCAGAAGCATGGTGGAAACATGGTCATAGCTGTTTAAGACATCGGCTTCAGTCACGTTCAAAAGAGTATAAAGACTCAGTCTTCTTAACCTTGAATAGGTGTAGCGCTTGGACTTGACCCGGCGGAGGAAGTCAGCGAAATTTTCAGCCAGGTGGATTTCTGCCTTGAACTTGTATTCCAGGCCCTCGCTCATCTGGTAGATCTGCTGCAATTCCTTGATTGAGGCTGATTCCAGCCGGTATTTCAGAAACGGGAAGAGCAGTTCCCAGTTGGGCAGGACCTTTCCCTGGTCAAAAGCGACAATTTCCCCTTTTGGCAGCCATTGCTCCAGTTCTGAGCGCTCGGTCCCGTTTAAAAGGAGGTTGCGGATAGCGCTAGCACTTTGGACAGCTGCTTCTCTTTGCAGGATGTCATCATGGCCGGCCCCAACCCGGTTGACCGGGCTGAGCTTTAAAGGCGAGCCCAGATTGGCATTAGCCACGGCATAAGCCAGGCCCAAAATCGCGTTGGGCTCACTGACTTCATGGCCGACTTCCCGGGCCACCATCTGGTTGTACTGGGTGGAATAAGTCTGGCTGTAGTCGGCGAATTCCTGCCTTTGCCGGGGGATCTTGGAGATCCGGTCGCCGAAATATTCAAAATTCAAGTTGGCGTCTTCGACCCCAAAGACCAGGTTCTTGGCCCCCAGCCGGGTTAAGAGGTCGACCCCGCCGGTGGCGAACATGTCGGCAGCTTGGACAGCATAGGAAAAAGGCAGCTCAAAGACCAGGTCAGCCCCAGCCTCAATGGCGCTGCGGGCCCTGGACCACTTGTCCAGGATGGCCATTTCCCCTCTTTGCACGTAATTGCCGGACATGACCGCGATAATGGGGTCATCACCGGCGATCAAGCGGGCCTGGTTCATCAGGAATTCATGGCCGCTGTGGAAAGGGTTATATTCAGCTACAATCCCGACAACGCTCATTGCCTAGTCTTCCTCGATTTCCACGCGCTTGCCGTCAGCCCAGAGCTTTTCCAGGTTGTAGAAGGCCCGGGCATCTTCTGAGAAGATGTTGACAACGACGTCGCCCAGGTCAACCAGGAGCCATTCTGAGTCATGATTGCCTTCAACCCGGTAGTCGTAGAAATTAGCTTCGTGACAGGCTTCGATGATGCTGTTGGCAATGGCGTGCAGCTGGCGGCTGGAAGTGGCGCTGGTGGCCACGAAGTAGTCAGCCAGGATGCTGATGCCGCGCATGTCGTAGGCTTCGGTGTCTTCCCCGTGCCGTTCGCTGATTGCGTTTAAAACTAAGTCAAGTAATTCTTCGCTCTTCAAATTTTTCTCCTAATGTTTAGTTACTCTTAATTTATCTGTTATTACTCAGCTGCCCAGACATTGTAAGCAGCCAGAGTTCTTGGGTAGATCTTGCTTCTCTTTTGGACTAAAAAGGCCAGAGTGTGAGCCAGTTCATAGCCAACCCCGGAAGCTAAATCCGCGTAGCTGGTCTTTCTGGCCTCTTCAACTCCGGCAAAAGTCCGGCCCGGCTCAATATAGTCAGCCACGAAGACGATCTGGTCCAGGGTGGTCATTTCCACGTCCCCGGTGGTGTGCCGGTAGACAGCGGTTAAAATTTCCGGGTCGGTGATGCCGAGGTCGCGCTTGATGAACCAGCTGCCCACGATCCCGTGCCAGATAGCCCTGTTCCAGTTCAAAAGATCCGGATCAAAGCCTTCTTCCTTGATGACCTTGATGTATTCTTCAACTGGAATCTGCTTGGCATAGTCGTGGACAAAACCAGCCAAAGCCGCCTTGTCTTCGTCATAGCCGTTCAATTTGGCCAGGGTCCGGGCCGTTTCACTGACGCGGACGCAGTGGGCAAAGCGTTTTTCATCCATCATGCTCTTCTCCTTGGCCACCAATTCACTGCTGGACAAGGGGGAATATGTTTCCTTAAAAACTGGATCAGTCACGGTAAAGCCCCTTTTCTTCAATATATTCGCGGACCTTGTCCGGGACCAGGTAACGGATTGAGGTTCCGGTTGAGACAGCCCGGCGGATAGCAGTTGAGCTGAGGCGGATGTCCGGAGCATCAACCCAGATCATGGAATATTGCGGATCTTGCGGGTAGCCCGGCCGGCGGATACCGACCAAGGTAGCTAACTTGGCCAGTTCCTCAGCATTCTTCCACTTGTGGAAGCTGTTGACCTGGTCGCTGCCCATGATCAAGTAGTAGGTGTTTTCCGGCGCCTTCTTGGTTAAATAGCGCATGGTATCAATCGTGTAAGAAACGCCGCCTCTGAAGAGTTCCAGCAGCTTAACCCTGAAACGGGGATTGTCCCGGGTAGCCAAATCCAGCATGGTGGCCCGGTCGCGGGCAGACACGTTTAAGGGAGCGTCCTTATGCGGGGGAATATTGTCCAGAATGAACCAGACTTCATCCAGGTGCAGCTTGGTCATGGCCTGTTCAGCGGCGACCAAATGGGCCATGTGCACCGGGTTAAAGGTGCCGCCCATGATGCCGATCTGCTTGCCTTTCCGCTGGCTCTCAGCCGTCTGCACTTTTACTTGCGTTTCTTTACTGAAATCTACCAATGAATCCATGTTACAACCTCTAAATCAAAGCTCTTCTGGTTCCCAAGCCGATTCCGCCCGGCGTGTAGGCCTTGATCACGCAGCCTTCCGGCACAGTGATGAAGCCTACCCCGGCAAACAATACATCGCTGCGGTACTTGATGGAGTACTCCTGCCCTTTAAGCGGCGGCAGGTCGCTGTTTGGCCCTGGCGGAGACAGCAATTCGCCCACATGCTTTTGGTAAAATTCGTCAGCCTTCTCCGTCTTAGTCCGGTGGATGTACATGCCCCGGGCAGCATAGATAGTAAAGCTGGTTGACGGCCCCTTCAGGTAGTCAATTCTCCCCAGGCCGGCCAAGAAGATGGTATTGCCTGGCAAAAGCTGATAAGTGGCCGGCTTAAGCGGCTTCTTTGGAGAAGCCAGGTCCAGGTCCTTCGGGTCCAGCCGGCTGGCCAGCTGCTTGTCGGTCAAGATCCCTGGGGTGTCGACCAAGAAGTGGCCGTTGTCCAGGGGAATTTCGATCTGGTCCAAAGTGGTCCCAGGGAAGCGGGAAGTGGTGATCAAGTCCTGGACGTCTCCCATTTCATCGATAATGGCGTTGATCAAGGTCGACTTGCCGACATTGGTCGTGCCGACGAAGTAGACGTCCCGGTCCTGGCTGTGCTTGTTCAAGTAGTCGATCAAAGTGTCCAGGTTCTTCTTCTTGGCCGCGGAGATCAAGAAGATGTCCTTTGGGTAGAGGCCCATCCGGTTGGCTTCCTGCCGCATCCAGTCCTTGATCTTGCTTTCCTTGGAGTTCTTCGGGAAGAGGTCCAGCTTGTTGCCGACCAGGATAAAGTCATTTGTGCCGACAAAGCGCTTCAAAGAAGAAATCAGCGAGTTGGAGAAGTCAAACAGGTCCACCACGTTGACGATCAAGGCCTTCTTTTCCGCCATGGTGTTCAGAAGTGCTAAAAAGTCATCATTGTCCAGGGAGACCGGCATGATCTCGTTGTAGTGGCGCAAGCGGAAGCAGCGCTGGCAGTAGACTTCTTCTCTTTCACCATTTTCCACCTTGGCCAGGGCACTAGCCGGCAGGTAGCCTGGCAGCTGCTTGTCCTGGCTCTGCAGAGCCGCGCCGCAGCCGATGCAGCGAATTTCTTCACTCATGTCTGAGTTTTCCTCCTTAAATTTCATCTTCCTTAATTATATCTGAAAGCCGGCATTTAACAAAGAAAAAGCGCACCTAGCCAAGCTAGATGCGTTTCTTCCAAAGAATTAAGCCAAAGCCTTCTTAGCAGTTTCTGCTAAAGCGGCAAAAGTCTTTTCGTCGTTGTAGGCAATGTCAGCCAACATCTTACGGTTCATGTCAACACCAGCCAGCTTCAAGCCGTGCATCATCTTTGAGTATGACAAGCCGTTTTGACGAGCAGCTGCGTTGATCCGGGCGATCCACAGTCTTCTGAATTCGCTCTTGCGCTTCTTACGGTCGCGGAATGCGTACTTGTATGAAACGAACAATTGAGTGCTTGCGGCCTTAAATTGAACGTGCTTTGAGCCACGGTAACCCTTGGCAAGCTTCAAAACCTTCTTACGACGTGCGCGTGTAACGGTACCACCTTTAACTCTTGGCATCTGAAAATCCTCCTAATATCGTTAGTGTATTAAAAAATAGTAAATTAACGCATTTGGGAAAGCATTTGCTTGATGCGCTTCAAGTCGCTGCGTGAAACCATAGCGGCTTTTCTCAAATGACGACGTTGCTTCTTGGTCTTACCGTGGAAGCGGTGACCAGTGAAGGCGTGGTGGCGCTTCAAACCGCCGTTACCAGTTCTCTTAAAACGCTTAGCTGAAGCGCGGTGGGTTTTCATCTTTGGCATGGTAAAATTCCTCCAATTAACTATTGTTTGTTCTTGTCTTTATCGCTCTTGGGACTGAGCATTAAAAACATTTGACGGCCTTCCATCTTTGGCCGGCTGGTTACAACAGCAATATCCGAAGTTTCTTCGGCCATCTTTTCCAGCACTTGTTGTCCTAATTCCTTGTGCGTGATTGCCCGGCCTCTGAAACGAATCGAAACACGAACTTTGGCGCCTTCTTTTTCTAAGAACTTGCGTGCATGCTTCAACTTGGTTTCGAAGTCATTGCCTTCAATCGCCGGACTCAAACGGATTTCCTTAACGCTGACCTGCTTGGAATTCTTGCGTGATTCCTTCAGCTTCTTCTGCTGTTCGAACCGGTACTTACCATAATCAAGAATCTTTGCTACAGGCGGCTTGGCGTTTGGTGAAATCAAAGTCAGATCAAGGCCAGCATCGCTCGCTTGGCGCAGAGCTTCATTTCTTGACACGACCCCAACTTGTTCACCTTCAGCGTTGATCAGCCGAACTTCACGAGCGCGGATGCTTTCGTTAAGGATCATGTTGTTTTGTTTCTGTGGTATAACTGTTCACCTCCATGTTAATTTCGAGGACAAGAAAAAAGCGGGTATATAGCACCCGCCTTTAAAATCAACAGAAAATATCGATTTGCCCAGAGGTTAAATAACTTAGGCGAGAAGCGGGGGCTTCTTCTTGTTCTCAACTTCTACTATTGTACTAGGTCTAAGATTGTCCGTCAAGGGCTAATTTCACTTTCAGCCCAATTGCTTAAAGCTTAATTTTGCCAATCGCAACAGGAACGTATTCGCAAGAACTTTCACAACAATCTGCTTCATATTTCCGAATCATAAAACTTACTAAATCTTGATAATCACATCAGTATTGGTAAGTTTTTCTGATATTCCTTTCTAGTTAAATCTATGAGTAGATTCAACTTGGCAAAAGAAATCAGATTTTTAACCTTTTGAAGTTAAGGTCAGTGAGTACGGTTGGCTGTCAAATAACGCCAAATGGCATTATCCAATAGCTTTTTATCTGCCCCACTGGAAACTTTTAGCCTGGCAGTCGGAAAGGCATCTTGCCTACTAAAAAGCCGGCAAGCATATCGTGATGCATTCTCGAAGCAGTCAAGCCGCGATTTTAAT
>NZ_KV793137.1:0-642 GCF_001808415.1 Lactobacillus sp. HMSC08B12
ATATTGTTCTGCTCCAGATTCTTAAGCTTGTCAAGCAGTTTCCTTTTCTTCTTCGAAGCAGTCTTAGACAAAGGCTTGTCTGCCTTTTCCAGCTGCTCAAGCTGCTGATTGAGCTGCCAGCGCAAACTCATATATGGCTGGCGATTTGCGTTTCGCTTGCCGTATTTGTCAACGATGGCATTGGCAAGCTTGCTGAAGTTTTCACCATATTCATTGCCGCTGCTGCAGGAAAGCAGGGTGGCAAGCCCCTTGTCAATGCCGATCGCCTTCTTTGAATCGTTGCTGTAGCGTTTGCTAGAGATCAGCTTATGAACTTCGAGGCGCTGCTTGATGCGGTCAAGCACCACGGTGATATCGCCGGTGCGTGGATAATTCCACGGGCTGGTCATCTCCACAGAAAACTGCTTTCTAGGCACGTCTGAACTGAATGAAAAAGTATTTCCTTCAAATGCCCAATTCAAGTCACACTTCATGCTAGAGCTAAGCTTGCCCGACTTGCGTGCCCGGTAGTGGTAGCGATACGTAATTCGGCGTAGATAGCTATATGCCTGATTGATTTGTTTGTGTTTCAGCTTAGTTTCAATCTCGGCAAGAGCTTCGGCGTATTCTTCCGGCAGCTCAATTGGCTTGTGAAGAAGAACG
>NZ_KV793138.1:0-22758 GCF_001808415.1 Lactobacillus sp. HMSC08B12
TTTCATACATCTTCAGTAATGTGTTTCGAGGTCGGCATCGTCCGCGTTTTTGGTCAGGAAGAAAATGAAGAGGAGACTTTTGCAAAGCATAATGACTCCTACTTTGACGCTTCCTAGAAGGCGGAATTTCTCTCGATCATGATTTTCCCCTTGATGAACTTTGTTAAAAATGTCGGCTATTTCTTGATTGCCGTCTTTGGGGTAATCGACATGATCAACGGCGCCATCAGCCTGGGCAATGTCCAGGCTTTTCTCCAGTATTCCAACCAGTTCTCCCAGCCCTTGACCCAGCTGGCCAACATGTCCAGCACGATCCAGCAGACCATTGCTTCTGCCGAAAGAATCTTTGCCGTTCTGGATGCTGAAGACATGGATGAAACAGTCCACCCGGCGGAAGGATTAAAGACAGATACTAAACTGACCTTTAAGGATGTTTCTTTCAGCTACACTGATGCTCCTTTGATCGAAAATTTCAGCCTGGAAGTACCAAAAGGGGAGATGGTGGCCATTGTCGGGCCAACCGGGGCCGGCAAGACCACGATCATCAACCTGCTGGAGCGCTTCTATGACGTAAAAGGCGGGCAAATTTACTTGGACGGCCAGGAAACCAGGTCAATGAGCCGGGAAGACTTGCGCAGCCATATCGCCATGGTTTTGCAGGATACCTGGCTCTTTGCCGGGACAATTTTTGCCAATATCAAGTACGGCCGGGAAGATGCCAGTGATGAAGAGGTTTACCAGGCAGCCCGCCTGGCCAGGGCCGACAGCTTCATCCGCCAGCTGCCGGATGGCTACGAGACCCTGTTAAACGAAGAAGGGACAAATATTTCCCAGGGGTAAAGGCAGCTCTTGACGATTGCCCGGCCTTTTTTAGCTGATCCGGAAATTCTCATCCTGGATGAGGCGACCAGCTCAGTTGACACCCGGACGGAAAGCTTGATCCAGAAGGCGATGGCCGATCTGAAGCAGGAAAGAACCAGCTTCGTGATTGCCCACCGCCTGTCAACCATCCAGGATGTCGACAAGATCATCGTGATCAACCACGGACAAATCGTCGAAAGCGGCAACCATCAAAGTCTCTTGGCCAAGGTCGGCTTTTACGCTGACCTCTATCAGAGTCAGTTTTTGGGCCAGGAAATCTGAAAAAAGCCATGTTCCTCGCGAATCATGGCTTTTGCTTTAGCAATATTTAAAAAATAGCCCTTTGCATTTTGAACATGTGTTCTGTATAATAGGATTGGTTCAAAAATTACTACTCCTTCTTGTCCTTGTCCTGCTTTTGCTTAATATGATAGTAAAGGCCGAAGGAAACCAGGTTCTCATTTCCGGCGATAATCCGCTTGATGTTGGCCCGGTGGCTCCACCAGATGAGGACAACCAGGACTCCTGACATGACTGTCAAGAAGGTATCATGGAAGAAGAAGCTGGAAATAAAGATCAAGACGACTGAAATCAAGCTGCTCAAGGACACCATGCTGGTGATTAAGAGCAGGGGGATGAAGAAGCTGGCGCAGAGGCCGAAGAACTGGACATTGTAGCCCAGAAGAAAGCCCGCCGTGGTGGCCACGGCTTTGCCGCCCTTGAACTTGAGGAAGATTGAGAAGGCGTGGCCGAAAATAGCCGCTGCCCCGAAAATCAGGAACAAGTGGTGGTCACCCAAGTGGAAGATCCGGGGCAGGCAGGTGGCCAGGGTCCCCTTGAAGAAGTCAACCAGGAAGACCAAGGTGCCGGCCTTGGGGCCCAGGACCCGGAAGGTGTTGGTGGTCCCGATATTGTGCGACCCGTAATCCCGGATATCCTTGTGGTAGAAGAGCTTGCCGACCAAAACACCGGTCGGAAAAGAACCAATTAAGTATGCTAAAATTAATAATAATGCAAATTTTATTGCAAACATCAAATCAACTCCGTTTATCTTGTACCTGCTATTTTAACAAATAACGGACTGAATTGATACGAAGTTTATAATCTAAAGCTTGGAGATGTTTTATTTTGCCAAAGAACACCTATGATGATTCTTCAATTCAAATTCTGCACGGGCTGGAGGCAGTCCGCAAGCGGCCGGGGATGTATATCGGGTCAACCGACATCCACGGCTTGAACCAGCTGGTCTACGAAATCGTCGACAACTCCGTCGACGAAGCCATGGCTGGTTTTGGCCAGGAAATCAACGTGACCATCCACGAGGACAATTCCGTGACCGTGCAGGACTTCGGCCGGGGGATGCCGACAGGGATGCATGCCTCAGGCCGGCCAACCATTGAAGTCATCCTTACTGTCCTGCATGCCGGCGGCAAGTTCACGGAGCAGAACTACAAGACCTCCGGCGGTCTGCACGGGGTCGGCTCTTCCGTGGTCAACGCCCTGTCCAGCTACATGAAGGTGCACGTGGTGCGTGACGGCAAGGCCTACGAGGAAGAATTCAAAAATGGCGGTCACCCAATCGGCACCCTCCGCTGCCTGGGGGCGACCGAGGAAAAGACCGGGACCACGATCACTTTCAAGCCGGACCCGATGATTTTTTCAACGACTAAGTACAACTACGAGACCATCCAGGAAAGAATCCGGGAATCGGCCTTCCTGCTTAAAGGAGTCAAGTTTACTTTGACGGACGAGCGGACGCCAAACCACCACGACGTCTTCCAGTATGACGACGGGATTGAAAGTTTCGTTTCCTACCTCAACGAAGGCAAGGGGACGATCGGCAAGGTCTTCTACTTTGAAGGCAGCCAGGACGGGATGGAAATCGAATTTGCCGGCCAGTACAGCGATTCATACTCAGAGAACTTTGTTTCCTTCGTCAACAATGTCCGGACTGCTGACGGCGGCTCCCACGAAGTCGGGGCCAGAAGCGGCTTTACCCGGGCCTTTAACGACTATGCCAAGAAGCAGGGGCTTTTGGGCAAGAAGGACAAGAACCTGGAAGGGTCCGACTACCGGGAAGGGCTCAGCGCCGTTTTGAGCGTCAAGATCCCGGAAGAACTGCTGGAATTTGAAGGGCAGACCAAGGGTAAGCTGGGGACTCCCCAGGCCAGAAGCGCGGTCGACAGCATCGTTTACGAGAAATTGTCTTACTACCTGCTGGAAAACGGGGAATGGGCTCAGGACCTGGTCAAGAAGGCCCTAAGGGCCCGGGATGCCAGAGAGGCGGCCAAGAAGGCCAGAGATGAGTCCAGAAACGGGAAGAAACGGCACAAGAAGGAAGTCCTGTCCGGGAAATTAACCCCGGCCCAGTCCAGAAACCCTAAGAAAAACGAGCTTTTCTTAGTCGAAGGGGACTCAGCCGGCGGCAGCGCCAAGCAAGGCCGGGACCGCCGCTTCCAGGCCATCCTGCCTTTGCGGGGGAAGGTTTTGAATACCCAGCGGGCCAAGCTGGCGGATATTTTCAAGAACGAAGAAATCAACACGATGATCCATACGATCGGAGCCGGGGTCGGGACTGAATTCAAGGTTGAAGACTCCAACTACGACAAGATCATCATTATGACTGATGCCGACGACGACGGGGCCCATATTCAGATCTTGCTTTTGACCTTCTTCTACCGCTACATGCGGCCGATGATCGAAGCAGGCAAGGTCTACATTGCCCTGCCGCCGCTTTACAGAATCAGCAAGAAGCAGACCAACCTTTACGCCTGGACCGATGAAGAACGGGATGAGGATGAAAAGAAGGTGGGCAAGGGCTATGCCCTGCAGCGCTTCAAGGGGCTGGGGGAAATGAATGCTGACCAGCTCTGGGAGACGACCATGAATCCAGAAAGCCGGATGCTGATCCGGGTCAGAATCGACGATGCCCAGTTGGCTGAACGCCGGGTAACCACCTTGATGGGTGACCAGGCTTCCGCCAGAAGAAAGTGGATTGAAGAAAACGTCAAATTCCGCCTGGGCGAGGAAGAGTCGATCTTAGACAAGGTAAATGATTAGGAAGGAAGCAGTATATGCCAGAAACTCACGAGCGGATTCGTGAAATGCCTTTGGAACAGGTCATGGGCGAACGCTTTGGCCGCTATTCCAAATATATTATTCAAGAACGGGCCTTGCCGGACATCCGCGACGGGCTCAAGCCCGTGCAAAGACGGATTCTTTACGCTATGTACCGGGACGGCAATACGGCTGACAAGCCTTTTAAGAAGGCAGCCAAGGCCGTCGGTAATATCATGGGTAACTATCACCCGCACGGCGACAGCTCTATCTACGGGGCCCTGGTCTTCCTGTCTCAAGACTGGAAGATGAGAGAGCCATTGATCGAAATGCACGGCAACAACGGGTCCATGGACGGCGACAGTCCCGCCGCCATGCGTTATACGGAATCCCGCCTGGCCAAGATTTCCAATGTCCTGTTGGAGGATATCGACAAGGAAACCGTGCCAATGGTGCTCAACTTCGACGACACCGCCTATGAACCAACGGTTTTGCCAGCCCGCTTCCCTAATCTTCTGGTCAATGGATCAACTGGGATTTCTTCTGGTTACGCCACGGAAATTCCGCCCCACAACCTGGGCGAGGTTTTAGACGCCACTATCCACTTGCTCAAGCACCCGGATGCCAGCCTGGAAGACCTGATGACCTTTGTCAAAGGGCCAGACTTCCCGACTGGCGGGATCGTCATGGGCAAAAAAGGCTTGCGGGATGCCTACAAGACCGGTAAGGGCCGGATCCAGGTCCGGGCTAAGACCCATATTGAAGAGATCCGGGGCCACCGCCAGCAGATCGTGGTGACAGAAATTCCTTACCTGGTCAACAAGGCCCAGCTGGTTAAGAAGATCGATGAAATCCGGGTCAGCCGGGAACTGGACGGAATCAGCGAAGTCAGAGATGAAACTGACCGCCACGGTCTCTCTATTGTCATCGAACTTAAGAAAGACGCTGACGCCCAGAACATCCTCAACTATCTCTTGAAGAATACTGACCTCCAGGTTTCCTACAACTTCAACATGGTGGCCATTGCTCACATGACTCCAGTCCAAGTGGGCCTTAAGCGGATCCTGGCCGCCTACCTGGAGCACGAAGAAGAAGTCGTAACCAAGCGGACCCAGTTTGACTTGAAGAAGGCCTCAGACCGGCTGGAAATCATCCAGGGTTTGATCAAGGCCATGAGTATCTTGGACCAGGTGATCAAGGTCATCCGGGCTTCTAAGAACAAGGCTGACGCCAAGAAGAACCTGGTAGCGGAATTTGCCTTCACTGACCGGCAAGCCGAAGCCATCGTCTCCTTGCAGCTTTACCGCTTGACCAATACTGACGTTTTGGCCCTGCAGGCTGAAGAAGAAGAACTGACGAGCAAGATCGCAGCTTACGAGAAGATTTTGGCGGACCCGAAAGTTTTGCAAAAGGAAATCATCAAGGAACTCCGGGCCGTCAAGAAGGAATTTGGCTCAGACCGGCGCAGTGAAATCAGCGATGAAACGGCCAGAGTCGAAGTTGATGAAAAGGCCTTGATCACGGAAGAATCAGTCCGGGTCTTGATCAGCCGCGACGGCTACATCAAACGGTCCTCAATGCGGTCCTTCCAGTCAACTGAAGCCGGCGACAATGGCTTGCCGGAAACTGACCAGGTGGTTTATGAAGGGAGCCTGTCGACTTTGACCAACCTCTACCTCTTCACCAACCACGGCAATTTGATCTACCGGCCGGTGCATGAGCTGGTTGAAAGCAAGTGGAAGGATGTTGGCCAGCACTTGTCCCAGGAACTGGGCCTGGCGGCTGACGAGAGCATCATCAGGGTCTTTGCCTTGGAAGCTTTGGATGATCCAAACCTGGCCTTCCTGTTGGCCACAAACGACGGCTTTATCAAGCAGGTGGCCCTGGCTGACCTGCAGCCAACCAGAACCTACAAGTCTCGGGCAATTATGGCCATGAAGATGAAGGGGGAAGACTCCCGCGTGATTACTGTGGACCTGGTCAAGACAAGTGAAAAGCGGGAAATCACCCTCTTTACCAACCAGGCCTTTGCCCTTAAATATGACATTGGTGAAGTTCCGCAAGTCGGGGCCCGGGCAGCTGGGGTCAAGTCAATCAACTTGAAGGAAGACGATTATGTCGTTGCCTGCCTGGTCACTGACCCGCAATATGAAGACCTGCTCAAGGTGGGTCTGGTAACCCAAAGAGGGGCCTTCAAGCAGATGCCGCTGAAGCTGATCGGCAAGACCAGCCGGGCCAAGCGGGGCGTATTGGTTTTGCGGAACCTGAAGACCAAGCCGCACCGGATCGTGGCCTTGAAGGCTTACGGGCAAAACCATGAGCTGATCTTGATCACTTCCAGCCTGCGCAAGCAGGTCATCCGGACCAGCGACCACCCAGTCGGCGACCGGCAGAGCAACGGTTCCTTCGTCATTGATGTTAAGACAGACGGAGAGGCTAAGGAACTGCTCATGGGCCGGCCTTTACCGGACCAGGCCAGGGATGTCGGCCGCTTGCTCTAAAAAAATCAAAAAGATTACGAAAAGATTGAACAAAGCGCTGATTTTCTAGTAGACTTAATTAGAGAGAATAATTTTAGCTAAATCTAGAAGGGAAAATTCCAAGATGGAAAAAGAACTGATTTTTGGTCACAGAAACCCAGATACTGACGCAATTGGCACGGCGATTGCCTACTCATACTTCCAAAACCAACATGGCTACAACACTGAAGCCGTTGCTTTGGGTGAAGCCAACGACGAAACTTCTTTTGCCTTGAAGAAGTTCGGCTTTGAAGCACCACGCGTGGTTAAGACTGTCGCAAATGAAGTCAAGGCCATCATGCTGGTTGACCACAACGAACCGCAACAAAGCGTTGAAGACCGGGACCAAGTCAAGGTTACCCACGTCATTGACCACCACCGGATCAGCAACTTCGCGACGATCGACCCCTTGTTCTACCGCGCTGAACCAGTAGGCTGCACTTCCACTGTTTTGTGGGAAATGTTCAAGGAGCAAAACATGGAAATTCCAACCAACATTGCTGGTATCATGCTCAGTGCCATTATTTCCGACACCTTGCTTTTGAAGTCACCAACCACTACTGACATCGACAAGGAAGCAGTTGAAGACCTGGCTAAGATTGCCGGCGTTGACTATAAGGAATACGGTTTGGAACTGCTTAAGGCCGGCACCAACATCGCCGCTAAGTCAGTTGAAGAACTGATCGACCTGGACGCCAAGAGCTTCGAACTGGGCTCAAAGACTGCCCGGATCGCTCAAGTCAACGTTGTTGACGTCCCAGAAGCCCTGGAACGCAAGGATGCCTTCCTGGCAGCCATGGAAAAGGATGCTAAGGCTAACGGCTACGACTTGTTCATGCTGGTAATTACCAACGTTTTGGACTCTGACTCAGAAGTTCTCTTCATTGGGGATGACGAAAGCAAGTCTGTCTTTGCCAAGGCCTTCGGCAAGGAACTGGTTGACTCAGAAGCCCACCTGCCAGGCGTTGTTTCCCGGAAGAAGCAAATCGTTCCGCCATTGACCCGGGCATTTGAAGCTTAATCAGCTAAATAACAAGGAAAAAGAATCCAGGAAACCTGGATTCTTTTTTACTGCTTTTTAAACATCCTACTTGTTACTACAATTTTTCTTAAAAAAGAAAAAGCGCGGCCAAGCCGCGCCAAAAAAATACTGTTAACAAATAAATCCAAGGGAAAATTTTGTCAACAGTTATTTCTTTAGCTCTTTATTTTTTACTCGCTTGCTTTATTTGCCAGCATATTGCTTAAGCTGGTCAAACTGATTCTTCAGTTCCAAGTCTAAGTAATATGGCTGCTTGACTGGCAGACAGCCTTGCCCATATAAGGCAAAAAGGTAGGTCAGTTCTTCCTTCCAGCGGCCGATTTCTTCATCCAGGCCATCCAGGCCCTCATTTAAAAGGGTGTGGAGGAAGTGGTTGGCCACGCCTACAAATTTGCCGCCCAGGGCTAGGCCCTTGAAGACGTCCAGCGGATTTCTGACCCCGCCAGAGACGATCAGCTGCTTGGTCAAAGGCGCTGCCAAAAGGGCAGCCAGGGCCGTTGGCAGGCCACAGTCGTTCAAATACACCATGGGGTGGGGGTTGCGGGAATTTTCGATTTGGGCAAAATTGGTGCCGCCAGCTCCCCCGATATCGAACCAGCTAAAGCCAGCTGCCTGCAATTTTTGCAGGCTGACTGGATCCAGGCCGCTGCCGACTTCCTTGACGATGACTGGTACGCCAGCTGCTTCTTTAATCTCCAGCATCCGGTCCAGCCAGACAAAGTCCCGGTCGCCTTCAGGCATGGGGATCTCCTGGGCCACGTTAAGGTGGATCTGCAGGGCATCTGCTTGCAGATCCTTGACGATCTTGGCAGCCGCTTTAGCTGGAGTTAAAGGATTAACATTAGCAAACAAGAGGCCGTCTGGATTGGCTTCTCTAGCTACGTAAAAAGACTCCAGCTGGTCTTCTTCCTTGGTCAAGATGCTGGCTGAACCCAAGGCCAGGGCAATTTGCTGCTTATTGGCAATTTCACCCAGCTGCCGGTTGATCTGCCTGGATTTTTCCGACCCGCCAGTCATCGCGTTGATGAAGAAGGGAGCGGCTAACTCTTTGCCAAACCAGGTCGTCTTGACGGCGTTCAGGTTAACCTGGCTTTCAGGCAGGGCCGGGCGGAGCAGGTGGACCTGGTCAAAGGAATTCGTTTTTTGGGCATTAAAAAACATCTGTGTCAAAGCCAGATGTTCTTCTTTTCTTATAGATCTTTGTGACATCGCAATGCTCTTAGTAAGTTAATTCAGATTGGTGAATGTGAAATTCCAGGGGCAGGATGTTGTTCTTGACCCATTTCTTGCGGAGGCGGTCAATATCGGTGTCCTTGTTGACGATGACGATGCCGCAGTCGCCGTTGCCCGCGCCGCTGGTCTTGGCCGCGCCGCCAAACTTGTTGGCGATTTCGATCAGCTCAGTCAAGCGGGGAATTTCGATAGCAATATTGTTGATAGCCGCAAAATGCTGCAGCAAGCGGCGGTTGATGCCGATCTGCTTTTGAATCAAAGCGATGTTGGCTTCTTCAAAACCGCGGATCATCTGCAAAACGCACTTGCGTGAGTCTGCCAAAAACTTGGCATACTCAGTCCGCAGGTTGTTCTTGTTGGCGTTAGTCTTGTCAACCAGGCGGGAAGTTGAAGCCGGCTGCTGGCTCCAGCCAATCAAGAGCTTCATGCCCTTCGGCGGAACCAGCTGCTGGATCTTCAGACCTGGCCAGGCTTCACCGACCACTGCTGACAGGGACTTGCTTGCCAGTTCTTCTTTCAGCCAGAGCTTGTTGAAGGTCTGGTAGGCGATCCAGCCGCCGTAGACGCTGGCCGCGATATCGCCGGCGCTGCCGTTGCCTTGGACTGAGTAGTGAGAAATTGTGGAGAGCTTGTAAATCAGGTCCTTGCTTGCCTGGACACCGTAAAAGCGCAAGATTGCCTTGACCGTCGCGACCGTGACCGCGGCTGAAGAACCCAGGCCATACTTCTTGCCATCTGCGGAATCCAGGTCAGAATTGACAAACAAGTCGTAAACGTCCATCTTGACCTTCTGTTCCAGGCAGTATCTTTCAGTGAAAGAAATTGCGGACAGAATGTATTCAAATGGATTGTCCCGGTTGTCGATCACTATCTTTGACCCCCGTCTGACCCAGTGAATGGAGTCCTGGGAGTATTGCTTGGAGTGAATCAAACCGGTGTCGCTGCTGCTTGGCTTGATTGAGACCCTGACGTATTGGTCAAGGGCGACCAGAATGGCTGGACAATCTTGTTCCAAGACAGCGTATTCCCCGGCAATGTAAAGTTTGCCTGGCGCTTTTTCAGTAATCACAAAAACTCTTCCTCTTATTCTTTTAATTTTTTCTTTTTATATTACGTCCTAAGACATTATAGACAATTAAATAAGCTTTAGTCCAACAGAGTGACTGCTGGACCAAAACCTGCCTCAATAATCTTAACACGATAAAAAGAAGACTCAAAGCAATTAATAATATCTTTAGAATTTCGTCCCTGGCAGAGGACCTTGACGTTCGGGCCGGCGTCAATGGTGTAGTAGCACTCCAGCCCTTGCTGGCGCAGGTCTTGGACCAGCTTGATGGCCTTGATGGTATTCGGTTCAAAATAGGTAAAGCCGGGGACAGCGGTGAAGGTTAAAGCATGCATCTCACTGGCATTTAATTCAGCCAGAGAACCCAATTTGCTAAAGTCAGCCTGCTTAATCGCTTCTTCCATCTCCTTGATCTCACTGTCATTTCTGTCCAGCCAGACCTGGTAGAAGGGGGAGCTCTTGCTCATTTCCATCCCCTTGGTTGAAGAAATCTTCTTTTCCTGGTCGTTGATTTCAACAGCCAAAAGGCGCAGGTCCATGTCCGGCTCTTCATCCAACGGGTAGGCGTAAGAAGTCTGGTCGCTATCGCCTTTTTGCCAGACGGAAAAACCGCCGAAAATAGATCTTGAAGCTGAGCCCGATCCCATCCTGGCCATTCTGGACAATTCCCGCCGGTCAACGCCTAACTGGTAGTGGTCGGCAAAAGCCGCTGCCATGGAGGCGAAGGCAGAGCTGGAAGAGGCCAGGCCAGCCGCGGTTGGCACCTGGTTGACCGATTCAACCGCCAAATTTCCCTTGACTCCGAAGCGGTCCTGCATGGCCCGGAGGTAGGCGAAAACGCGGTCAGCGGCTGGACCGGAAACGGCTTGGCCGTTTAATTTAAAAGACATTTGCTCGCTGTCTGAGATTTTGGTGTCGCTATAGAAGGCATCCAGGGTCATGGACAGGCTGGACATGAGCGGCAGGCGCAATTTGGCGTCCTTCTTGCCCCAGTACTTGATCAAGGCGATATTGGTATGGGCGCGGGCAGTTTTACTCATCTGTTTCACATTCCTTTACTGTGTAATTCTGTTTTTAATAATTTTTGGGCAAAAATCAAATCTCTTCAATCCAGTAGTTACTGATTTCTGCTTGGCAAGCCTGGGCAATCTCTTCGCAAGAAGCGGCATCCTTGCAAAGGGCGATGACGATTCCGCCCAGGCCGCCGCCAGACAACTTGCAGCCTAAAGCTCCGCCTTTATCAGCAATCTGGCAGATCCGGTCGATCTTGCTTGTCGACAAGTTAAAGGAAGCTAAAAGCTCCTGGGCCTCATTGAAGAATTTACCAACGGTCTCCGGGTCTTGCTCAAGCCAGGCAGCTTTGACTTCGTCAGCCAGTTGTCCCAGCTTGCGCATTCTAACTTGCGCGTCAGGTGACTCATTTAAAAGCTTGGCGACCATAGTGACGGCTTCTCTGGTATTGCCCAAATCGCCCGTGTCCATGATCAAAAGGCTGGCACCTAATTTTGAGGAGAGCTTTTTTACGCCCTTTTGTTTATTAAAAAAGACCAGGTAATCGGAATTGACCGTGGCCGCGTCCAGGCCGGAAGCCTTGCCGTGGTTGATCGTTTCTGCCTGGTTGGTGATGTCCATAACTTCACTTGCACTTAACTTCAAGCCCAGGTATTGGCTCAAGGCCACGGTAGTACCGTAAGCGACGGTAGCTGAGGAGCCAAGTCCGCGCTCCATGGGAATTTCCCCGGTATAGGTAAGCTTGATCTGGGGATTTTTCCCGCTTCTAGTCAAAAGCTCATTGACGACATACTTAAGGCCGTTATAGTCAGCAGGCGCGTCAAAAAAAGGACCCTGGTAGAGCTTGGTGTCCATCCAGACCGGGCCGGCATAATCACTGACGGTCGTCTTGATGTGCAGGGCCTGAATTGGCATAGCCAGGGCGTCATAGCCGTAAACAACAGAATGCTCGCCGATCAAAATTACTTTTCCATGAGCAGTACATGAAGTCTGCAAAAAGAATCACCTCAAAAAATTAATTTGTTAGTTCGGTTAACGTTTGCTTAGAATCAATGGCAATCAGTTCCCAAAAAGGAAAGAGATTGATAAAATTTAGATTGACCGATCAGTCAACAAAGGAGTGGAAGCAATGATCAAAATTATAACCGGCAGACAGTCCGATCCCCTGCAAACTGAGATCATCGGCCGGGCTGCCCGCAATTATCTGACCCAGCCCGGCAAAGATACCTTTATTATTGTTCCAAACCATATCAAGTTTAACACAGAAGTTGCCGCAATAGGCAAAGTCGCCCAACTTCAAGGGCGGGAAGAGACCAGCGTCAAGAACCTGCACGTCCTGTCCTTCTCCCGTCTGGCCTGGTTTTTCTTTAAAAAGGCCGACCTGCTCATGCCTGAAAGCCTGGATGACGCTGCCGCGACCATGATTTTGGAGCAGATCATCGACAAGCGCAGAGATGAACTGCTGCTTTTCAAAAATTCCCACGCCAATTCCGGCATGATTAAGCAGGTCTACAGCACGATCCTGCAGGTTCATACCGGCCAGCTGGACCTGGGCAATCTTTTGGAGCGGGCAGCCGACCCGGCGGTGGCCTTGGACCTGGATAATGAGACCAGGGACAAGCTGCACGACCTGGACTTGATCTACCAGGACTTTTTAGAAATCGTCAGTGAAAAGCACTTCGCCACCAAGGATGAACTGAACATCCAGCTGAACCAGCTTTTGGCCAGCCGGCCGGACCTGGTCAGCCAGGCCAGCTTCTACGTGACTGATTTCTCCCATTTTTCCATTCAGGAAAAAATGACCATGCAGCTGCTGGCAGCTTTTGCCAGCGAGATGACCTTCGCCTTCAAGACGGCTGACGGCAGCGTGATTGAGCCGGCCGCCGGGGAATACGACTATGTGGTTCAGAAGACGGTCAAGGACTTGACCGGCTACTTTTCCGCCCATGACTTTGCCTGGGAGAGAGAAAAAATCGCCAGTCCAGTCAGTCCGGCCAGGGACTTGAACCAGGCCTGGCAGGGACAGGGCCAGCCGGATTTAGATAACCTCCAGCTGGTTAAAGCAGATTCCCGCTACGCTGAAGCATATTTCGTGGCCCGGACCATCTATGACGAGGTGGCTTTAAAGGGCTGCCAGTACCGAGACTTTTTGGTCCTGGCCCCGAATTTGCAGGAGTATGAAACTTACCTGGCTCCGATTTTGCGGCAAAACCAGATTCCCTTCTTTGACGACCTGCAGCAGCAGATGAAGTACCACCCCTTGGTGCTTTTGCTGGAAAATTTGGGCAAGCTCCTCCAGCAGGCAGGAGACACGCCAGCTCTTTTGAGCATCATGAAGACCCGCCTCTTGATCCCTGACTGGTATTTAGAAGGGGATGCAGAAGCCGGGGAAGCCGCGTATTTGCGCGACGTCGACCAGCTGGAAAACTTTGCCCTCGCCCACGGAATCAAGTACAGCCTTTGGCAAAAGCCACTCAAGGACTTTACCAAAGCCCAGGTCATCGCCCTAGACCAAGAACAGTACCAAAAGTGGCTGGACCGCTTGGACAAGCTGCGGGACTTCTTTGTCAGCAAGATCTCCCGGCTTGCCCGCCAGCTGAAGAGTGAAAAAGACAGTATGACCGCCGTCAAGCTCTTTTTTGACTTCTTGGTCAAAAACGGGGTCAGCGCCCGCCTGGAAGCCTGGCGCTTAAAGGCCAGCGAGAGCGGAGACCTGCAGCAGGCCCAGCAGCCGGAGCAGTGCTGGAATCTGCTTTTGTCTTTGCTCAAAGACTACCTCTTGGTCAACCCGGAAAACTTTGCCTGGGCTGACTTCTTTAAGATGCTGACGGCAGCCTTTTCCCAGGCCAATTTCGCGACGATTCCGGCCAGCCTGGACGCCGTCACCTTGTCAGAATACGGGATGGTGCAGACCAGCGGCTACAAGCAGGTCTTCATCATCGGAGCAGCCAATGGCAGCCTGCCGCAAATCAACGACCAGCCCAACTTTTTGACTACGGAAAACCTGGCCAGCCTGGCAGACTTTTTTGACCAGGAGGCCTACCTGGAAGACAGTCAGCAGCTGCGCAACCTGGACCAGGAATACCAATTTGGCAATGCCCTGGCCCTGGCCTCTGACCGGGTCTACATCTCCTATCCGGTGATCAATTCCAATAATGACTTGCTGGATCCTTCCATTTACTACAAGCGCCTGCTGAAGCTGGTCAACGGCCGGGAATACCGGCAAAGGGACCTGCCAGATACCGCTGAAAAAGACCGGACTGAATTTGCCCGCCAGCTTTTGCTCTTTTTGACCAGTCCAAGGGCCAGCTTAGGCTACCTGGCCTATGCTGAGGAAAATTCCGCCCAAAGCCCGCTGGTGGCCAAGCTGGTCGAACTCAGCCGGCAGTATGAGGAAGAAAAGGCTGAGGAAATCGCGGAAGGGATGGCCTATGACAATAACCCGCAAGACATCTCAGAAGACCTGGCTGAGCGCCTGTACGGCAAGGACCTGTTGTCTTCAGTCTCCCAGCTGGAAAGCTACTACCAGAATTCTTTTGAATACTTCCTTAACTATGGCCTCCGCCTGCGGCCCCGGGCAGAAAATGAGCTGAATGCCATCCAGTCCGGTAACTACTTCCACCGGACCTTTGAGCTTTTGCTCAAGGAAATGCAAAAGAAAAATATCGAAATTGACAAGCTCAGCGAGCTGGACTTGGAGCTTTTGCTCAAGCAAGTCAGAAGCAAGATCCTGCAAGAACCACTCTACCAGCAGTTCTTGCGTGATCCTTTCAATGAATATCTTTTCAAGGCCTTTGACAAGACGACCAGTAAGGTGGCCCAAAGCTACCGGCGCAAGCAGCAGGAAAACAAGATGCGGGCTACTTACGGGGAACTGGCCTTTGGCCCGGCTGAAAAGCTGGCCGGCCTGGTCTTGCCTTTGAAGAAGTTTGCCGGCCAGCGGAAGATCAGCCTCCGGGGCAAGATCGACCGGGTCGACCTCTTTAATGGGGACCAGCACGTTTTAGGCCAGCTGATCGACTACAAGTCTTCCGACCACAGCTTCAACCTGGCCCGTTTTGCCAGCGGGGTGGACCTGCAGATGATCGCCTATTTGGACGTTCTGGAGAAGAACCAGGACCTCCTGGCCGGCGGGCGGCAGTTTGACCTCCTGGGGGCCTTTTACCAATATGTCACCCGGAAGCTGAATTCCATCAACTCCTCATCAACTGGTGCCTTGTTTGACAGCAAGCTGCAGCTGAAAGAGAACCTTTTGGGCGGGGAAGACAAGTTGAAATTGTCCGGGGTCTTTATCAGTGAGCCAGCCTGGTACCAGGAAGTCGACAAAGCCCTTGAGAAAAAGGCAAGCAGTTCGGTTTACCGGGGCCTCAAACTGAACAAGAGCGGCGGCTTTGGCAAAAAAGACAACTTCTTCAGCCAAGATGAGATGCAGGAGCTGCTGGAATACGTCGAAGCCTTGATTGAGGACGCGGCCAGCGAGATTTTAAGTGGGAAGATTGCCTTGAATCCTTTCCGGCAAGGCAACAATACCGGCCTGGCATTTAGCGACTACAAGGATATCTTCTACTTTGACCAGCAGCTACCAACTAACTCTTACCGGGACCTGCCAAGCCTTAAAAAGGCAGATCTGCTGGCTTTGGTAGAAAAGCGGCTGCGGCAGAGGAGATAAGGAATGGTACATAGAAAGGAAATAGCATGGCTGTAAAATATACACCAGACCAGGCCAGGGCCATTGAAAGCCGGGGGCAGGACATTTTGGTTTCAGCCTCTGCCGGCTCAGGCAAAACCAGTGTTTTGGTTGAACGGGTCATCCGGGAAATCATGGACGACCACTTGGAGGTTAACCAGCTCCTGGTCATTACCTTTACCCGGGCGGCCGCCAGTGAAATGAAGCAGCGGATCAAGCAGCGCCTGCAGGACCGCCTGCAAGAAGAAACAGATGCCAGCCAGGCCGACTTTTTGCGCCGGCAGCTGGCTGAAATCGATACCGCGATTATTTCCACGATCGACTCTTTCTGTTTGGACGTCATCCGCCGCTTTTACTTCGCGATCGACATCGACCCGGACTTCAGCATTTTGACTGACGCCACCCAGATTGAGCTCTTAAAGGAAAGAGCCTTGAGGGATGTCGAAAACGACTACCTGCAAAATGAGAACCAAGCGAAAAAAGACCGTTTCCTGGCCCTCTATGATGCCTTTGCCGGCGACAGCGACGCCAATTCAGCCAGAGACTTGCTTTTGGATTTATACCAGTTTGCCATGGCCCGGCCCAACTACCGGGCTTGGCTGCAAAAGCTGGCTGCCCCTTACCAGCTGGAGACCAGCGACGTCGTTGACAGCGCCCTATGGCAGGAGAAAATCAAGCCTTACCTGGAGGAAGAATTTTCCAACCTGGCGGACAAGCTGACGGCTTTGATGGCCGAAGCCGACTTTGACCATGAAAAGTTTGCCAAGTACCAGCCAGCTTTTACGGCTTTTGCCACCAGTCTGGCCAGCTACCGGGAGAGCCTGGCCACAGATGATCCCTTTGACCGGCAAAGAGAGCTGCTGGCGGCCTGCCAGTTTGACGGGACCCTGCGGACTAACAAGGAGATCGCCGACTTTGTCGAGGAGGCAAAGGAGGTTAAAGAAGCTGGCAAGCAGCTGGTCTTTAATGTCTATACCAGTTTTTACGCAAGCAGCAATGCTGACCAGCAGGCCCTCTTAGCCAAGGGGGCAGAAATCGCCTCCGCGGCAGCAGAAGTTGAACTGGCCTTTATTGACCGCTTTAACGAATTGAAGCGGGCTGACCGGGTCCTGGACTTCAGCGACATGGAGCAGTTGGCCTATGAAATTCTGACCCAGGACAGTTCAAACTCTGACCTGGCCCGGGCCTACTACCAAAGCCGCTTCAAGGAAATCATGGTCGATGAATACCAGGACACCAACGCCCTGCAAGACGGCTTGATCCAGCGGCTGAAAAAAGCGGGGAAGAACAACCTCTTCATGGTCGGGGACGTCAAGCAGTCAATCTACGGATTCCGCCAGGCGGAACCCAGCCTGTTTATCGCCAAATATGATGAATATGGCCAGGAAAATTCGGCTGACAAGCAGCGGATTATTTTTGCCGAAAACTTCCGCTCCAGCCAGCCGGTCACCCAAGCTGTCAACTTGATCTTTGACAGCCTCTTAACCAAGGACTTCGGGGGGATTGACTACCAAAAAGAAGGGCAGCTGAAATTCGCGGCTGGCTATGACCCAGAGGCGGCCCTGCCGACTGAAACAGAAGTCCTCTACCAGGAAGATTCATCTGCAACAGATGATGACGGGGAATTGAACCAGGGCGATTTAGCCATGGTCATCAGCCGGATTCAGAAGCTGATCGCTGACCAGACGCCAATTTTTGACCCGAAGACCGGGCAGACCCGGCCGGTCAGCTATGGGGACATCGCCATCTTAACCCGGTCCAAGACCAGCAACCTGGACATCAAGCAGGAATTTGACCGCTACGGGGTCCCGCTCTTTGTCATGGATGTCCAGAACTACTTCCAGACCTTTGAATTGACGGTCATCATGTCCTACTTGAAGATCATCGACAACCCGGACCAGGATATTCCCCTGGTGGCGGTTTTGCGGTCTCCGATTTTTAACTTCTCCAGTTCAGATCTGGCCGAAATCCGCCTGGTCAACAAGAGCGTCAGCTTCTACACGGCTTTAAGAACTTATGCTAAAAAAGATACAGATCTGGCTGCCCGCTGCCGGGACTTTTTGGCCCAATTGCAGGACCTTCGCGACTTTTCCTTGAGCCACCGGATTTCAGAACTGCTCTGGACCATTTACGAGCGGACCAGCTTTTTGGAAATCGTGACGGCCATGACCAACGGCCAGCAGCGCCGGCTCAACTTGACTGCCTTGTACGAAAGAGCCAGCGCCTACGAAAGTTCGGGCTTCAAGGACCTTTACCAGTTCATCAACTTTATTGCCAGAATGCGGAAGAACCAGAAGGACCTGGCCCAGCCGATCCTGAGCGAAAATGCCGGCAACTCAGTCAAGCTGATGACCATCCATGCCTCAAAGGGGCTGGAATTCCCGGTCGTCTTTGTCTTGGGCCTGGAGCACCGCTACAATTACCAGCAAGACATTACCGGCAGCTATGTCTTAGATGCCAGCGGCCTGGGCCTGTCCTTTGCCTATCCCTTTGATAAAGCGGAATACCGGGCAGATACTTTGGCTAATGCCTGGCTGAAGATTGCCAAAAAGCAGAAGTTGCTGGAAGAAGAAGCCCGCCTGCTTTACGTAGCTTTGACCCGGGCCAAGCAGAAGCTGATTTTGGCGGCAAATATCAAGCTGCCAGCCAGAACCGACCTGGCGGGCTTGGAAGAGAAGTGGGCCAAGGAAATTTCTGCTGGCCGCCTGCCCCTTTTGGATAAGATGAAGGTAGCCAAGCCCCTGGACTTTTTGGCCCCGGCTTTAGCCCGCGCCAAGCAGGTGAAGCGGCTGGGTGAAAAAGCCGTCAGCGACCTGGCAACAGGCCAAGAAGGCAGTCTGGTCTTTGTCCACTTTGACCCCAAGAAAGACCAGGCCCAATTGCCGGATAGTGAGGCCGTGGCGGCCAGCGGGGCAGACTTGACGGAAGATGAAGCAGCCGTCTTTAAGCAGGCAGAAAAGCTCTATGCCTTCAGCCAGGGCGGCTATCCTTACTTGGATGCCAGCCGGACCACGGCCTACCAGGCGGTGTCTGAAATCAAGAAGGCTTTTGGAGACCCGATCGAAGACGAACTGGCTGACTCCCACATTTCGGAACTGCAGTCAGCCAACCGCTACCTGCAGCCGATCGATACTGAACCTGACTTCCTCTTCCAAAATACGGTCAGCTCAGCTGAACTGGGGACAGCCAGCCACCTGGTCTTGCAGTATTATGACTATGCCAAAGGCGACAAGGATGCCATTGACAGCTGCATTGCCGACCTGGTGGAAAAGGGCCGGCTGAGCCAGACCTTGGCCAGCAAGCTGGACCGGGAAGCCTTGTCCTGGTTTGTCAAGAGCGACTTTGCCGAAGACTTTTACCAGCAGCCTGACCGCCTCCACCGGGAGGAAAATTTTGCCACCATCCTGTCGCCGAAGACTTTATTTAAGGATTTCAGCGATTTTCCAGGAAAAATTTTGGTTCACGGGACAATCGATGGCTATTATGAAGCGGAGAATGGTATCATTTTATTTGACTACAAGACTGACCACGTGAACCCGCGTAAGCAGGAGGAAGCAATTCAGAAGCTGAAAGAGAAGTACCAGGGCCAGTTGCGCCTTTATGAGCGGGCCTTGAATGAATCTGGCCGGCTGCCTGTTTTGAAAAAGTACCTGGTGCTTTTGAGCTGCCGAGAAATTGTTGAAGTTGATTAGAAGTTTTTAGGAGTGAAAGGAGCGGAAAATGGTGGATTTTTTTGCCGGCGAAAGCTTCGCGGTCGTTGACTTGGAAACGACCGGGACGCGCAAGGAAGAGGGGGACCGGATCATCCAGTTTGGCTGCGCCATAGTCAAAGATGGTGAAGTGGTTAAAACTTATTCCTTCATGATGAACCCCCACCGGAAAATTCCCCTGGCCGTGACCAATTTGACCGGTATCGACCAGAAGATGGTGGCCGGCCAGGCTGATTTCAAGCACTATGCCCCGAAGATCCGCGAGATCCTGCAGGATACGGTTTTCGTGGCCCATAACGTCAATTTCGACTTTCCTTTCTTGAACTACGAATTGACCAATGCCGGCTTTGAGGCCTTGACCTGCAAGGCGGTTGACACGGTTGAACTGGCCAAGATCGCCTTTCCGACCCTGCCTTCTTACAAGTTGCGGGACTTGACGGCCAGTCTGGAGATCAAGCACGCCAACCCCCACAAGGCGGATTCTGACGCCTATGGGACAGCCGTCTTGCTCTTGAAGATCATCGACAAGCTGGCTTCTTTGCCCCAGGCAACTTTGAATGTTCTGGGCTCTTTGGCCAGTGGCCTTATCCGGGACACGGGGGACGTGATCAAGGTGATTGCTGACCAGTCCCGGCAAAGCAGGCGCAAACTGCCCAAAGACAAGATGCAGGTCCGCAACCTGGTCTTAAAGAGGCAGGAGATTCCGGCGGTTGAACATGGGGAAAATGGGCATTTTCCAGTTAAAGACACGGACAAACGCAAGCTTTTTAAAGGCAAGATCAATTACCGGCAAGCCCAAGTGGACCTAATCGACCGCTTGCACGACTTTGTCGAAGATGCCGGGCAAAGGGTCATGCTGGCTGAAGCGCCAAACGGGACAGGGAAGACTTTTGCCTACCTTTTCGCCTACGCCTACCAGCTCTATTCCGGCAAAAAATTAGTAATTGCTACACCGACCAAGGTCCTCCAGCAGCAGCTCCTAGACCAGGAAATTCCCCAGCTCCTGCGGGTTACGGGTCTTGGCTTAAACGCGGAAATGGTCAAGTCCAGCAGCCACTACCTGGATTTAGACGGTTTTGCCCAGACTCTCTACCAGAATTCGCCCAACAAGGCGACCTTGCTCTTGCAGATGCAGATCCTGGTCTGGCTGACAGAAACGACAACTGGGGACATGGATGAATTGCAGCTGACCAGCCAGCAGCTGCCGATTTTTAACCAGCTCAAGCACCCGGGGGATGCCCGGGTGGCCAGCCAGTTTGCCAGCGTTGACTTCTGGAACCTGGCCCGCCGCCGGCAGGAGCAGGCCAACATTTTGGTGACTAACCACGCCTACCTGGTCAACCACTACATGGACTCCATCTGGGGGCAGAATCCTTACCTGGTAATTGACGAAGCCCACCGCTTCAGCGAAAACCTGCAGACGGCCCGGATGGACTCCCTGCGCTTGGAAGCAATTTGGGGCAGCATCAGCCACCTGCGCAATTTGCTCTACTTTACGGACAATAACCTGCTCAGACAAAGCGAGGAAAATGTCCAGCTGCAGTTCATGCTGGACCTCTTGGACCAGGAAAGCCTGGACTTGATTCACAGCTTGAACCGGATGCAAAAGTACCTCTACCAGCACAAGGGGCAGGCGATCAGCCAGGTTGTTTTGCCCAACAAGAGCCTGCAGCTGACCATCCAGGGCCAGGATCTCTTCCCGGAAAACTCTCAGTTCCGGCCACTTCTTAGACAGTTCCAGCAGCAATTGGAGCAGGTCCGGATCCATACCAACCAGATCCGCTACTTGCTGGAGCAGGAAAAGGACTGCTTTTTAACTGATGAGGAATCTTTGCTGGAAGAATTGAATGACCAGGTCGACCTGCTGGAATTCTACACGGGAAAGAGCTACCAGCTGTCTGACCTCTTGAACCAGCCGCTCTTGGATCATTTGGGCTTCGTGGTCAACGTGACCAACCCCGAAGATGCTCTCAGCAGCAACCTCCACTGGCTCAGCCTGGACAGTTCTGAAGAATTGCATAAAATTTACGACCGCTTTGACCATATCAGCATGATCAGTGCGACAATAACTAATGACGGCAATTTTGCCTTTGCCAAGCAGTTCCTGGCCCTGCCAAATTTGGGTGTCTCCTGCTACAAGGGCAAGGCCAGCTTCCCCATGGCTGACCATCTGGAGATTCTGGCCATGGACGAGGGGCAGCCGGAACCAGACAGCCCGCGTTTTTTGGAAGAATTGAAAAATATCCTGACCAAGGACTTAAGCGGGCAAAAGCACGTTTTGTGCCTGTTTACCAATCTGGACTTGATCAAGCAGCTCTACTTTGAACTGCTGAATGATCCCCGAGTTAAGGACTATGAGCTCCTGGCCCAGGGCTTGACGGGGTCAAATGAGCGGATCACCCGCCGCTTTGTCATCGCTGAACGGTCAATCTTGCTGGGGGCGGATAGCTTCTGGGAAGGGGTGGACTTCCACAATTGCGGGATTGACCTGGTTATCGCGACCCGCCTGCCATTTGAGTCCCCGGACCTGCCGGAGGTTAGCCTCAGGCAGCACTACCTGGCCCAAAGAGGCTGGGATGTCTTTCAAGAGGACTCTTTGCCCCGGGCGGTTCTCCGCCTGCGGCAGGGATGCGGCCGCTTGATCCGGGGCGAGGATGATTATGGACAGTTTTTGATCCTGGATCCCCGGATCTGGACCAAGAGCTATGGCCCGGCCTTTAGGTCCAGCCTGCCGGCTCCGGTGCAAAGGGTTAAAGCGAGTGAGTTAAAAAAGAAGTTGAAGTTCGAGAGGAAAAATGCTTAACGAAAGAGTCAAAAATATCTTGCAGTATCTGGCCTGGCTGGTCTTCTTCCTGTTTTTGCTTTACGCGGGAACAGTGGCGGTTGTTGCTAAGGCAGCCAAGCCGTACAGTCAGCAGAAAGAGAAAGTCGCCAAGCTGGTCAAGCAGACTTCCATGAAGCAAATTGACAAGTACTACCATTTGAGCCGGGGCGTCAAGTCATATTCAGCCAGCGGGAAAACCAGTAAGGGTAAGGCGGCTTACTTCATCTACCTACCGGGTAAACATAAGGCCTACTATTATTCAGCTAGTGACGGCGTCAGCGAAAGCACGGTCAAATCCAGCTTTCAGAAGTCTTACCCAAAAAAGGCCATCAAGGAAGTCAACCTAGGCTGGTATCAAAAGCAGGCCGTCTGGGAAGTCACGGCAGTCAACGCAGACGGCAGCTACTGCTATGCCATCTACAAGTTCAAGGATGGCCAGCTCCTGTCTCTGGTCGATAAGTTATAGAAGATCAGGCAAAAATCTGCTATCATGGATAGAGTTATAAAAATAAGGTGGAATTAAAAGAATGACAGAATTGATTTCAATCAGAGAATCAGCCAAGCACGTTGACGAAGAAGTCAGAATGCACGTCTGGCTGACCGACAAGCGGTCCAGCGGGAAGATCGTCTTCCTGCAATTAAGAGACGGCACGGCCTTCTTCCAAGGCGTTGTCCGCAAGAACGATGTCAGTGAGGAAGTTTTTGAAGCAGCCAAGGGCCTGCGCCAGGAAGCAAGCTTCTACCTCAC
>NZ_KV793139.1:0-1692 GCF_001808415.1 Lactobacillus sp. HMSC08B12
TGAAGCACTTGAAGTTGCTTGAACTTGCAATGCTTCTGCCTTGTCTTCTGAGTGGCCGGATGCACCTGAAGCCGCGTCAATTTCCAAACCAAACTTTTCAGCAAAGTATGAGAATGGGTGCAAAGCTTCTGCGTGGTAGTACTTCACGAATTCTGGGTCATCCAGAGTGTTAAGTTCAGTTGAGTAAGCCATGTGCTTAGTGTACTTAACGTCGATGAAGGCCGGGCCGTCCATCTTCTTCCATTCTTCTACAGCAGCTTGGAATTCAGCCTTGTCGTGAACAGTGAAGGCCTTCATGTTCATACCTTCAGCAACCTTTGCCCAGTCGTTGTCTGGAATGATAACACCTGACAGAGGTTGGTTGGATTCGTCACGCTGTTCTGCTTCGATGAAGCCCAAAGTTTCGTTAGTAAAGACAACAGTCAATACGTGCATGTTGTAGCGAGCCAAAGTAAGCAGTTCTTGGCTCATCATCGCGAAGCCACCGTCACCGGCCAAGTGCCATACTTCACGGTCTGGCATTGCAGTTGCGGCTGCAATGGCAGCTGGTGAGCCGTAACCCATGGTTGCGTACAAGCCTGAAGTAGTCCAGCGTTGCTTGCCGTTCATGTTCAACAGACGTGCGTGGTCCATGTTAACGTTACCAACGTCAATAGCGAAGACAGCGTTGTCTGCGGCTTCCTTGTTGATGACATCCCAGATCGGTTCTTGGCGTACACGGCCTTCGTCCTTCAAGTGGTCGTCAGCAAATGAAGCAGTCCATGCATCCCATTCTTCACGGTCGGCCAAAGCAGCCTTGTAAAGTGGTGATTCTTCGCGGGCTTCACCGGCGTCGATCAAAGCACGCAAGCTCTTCTTAGCGTCTGCCAGGATTGATACGTCAACTGAGTGACGCTTGCCTTGCTTTTCTGGGTCAACGTCGATTTGGATAACCTTGGCGTTCTTAGGGAACCACAATACTGAGAATGGTGAGTTGTTACCAACCCAAACTACCAGGTCAGTGTGGCCTTGAACTTCGTTAGGAGCCTTAGCACCGAGACGGCCGATAGTCCCCAAGTATGGCTTGAAGCTGTCTTCAACGATACCCTTGCCCAGGTATGAGGACATCATTGGCATCTTGAACTTGTCAGCAAATTCCTTCAATTCTTCGGCAGCGCCTGAAGCACCCAAACCGAAGTAAACAACTGGGTTCTTAGCTTCCTTGATCAACTTAGTTGCGGCTTCAATTGATTCAGCAGTTGGAGCAGCGTAGTTGTCAGCAACGTGGTTGCTTGCGGAAACGCGGTAGTTGTCTTCGATTTCTTGCCAACCGAAGTCCTTAGGAATTACCAAAACAGCTGGACCCTTCTTTGCGTAAGCTTGACGGATAGCAGTGTCCATCAAAACTGGCAAAGCTTCCTTGGTCTTGGCTTGGTGGACCCAAACGGCAACGTCACGGAACCATGGCGTTTCGTCAAAGGCTTGGAAGAAGTTGATGTCTTGACGAGGAGTTGGAACATTGGCTACCAGGGCAACCATTGGGGTCTTGTCGTACTTAGCGTCATACAAGCCGTTCATCAAGTGGATGGCACCAGGGCCAGCTGAACCCATGCAGACACCAAGCTTACCAGTAAGCTTGTATTCTGCTGAGGCAGCCAAGGCACCGGCTTCTTCGTGACGAACTTCGATGAACTTAATCTTGTCTTGCATTTC
>NZ_KV793140.1:0-506 GCF_001808415.1 Lactobacillus sp. HMSC08B12
TAAAGGTACATGCAGTATCTTTGCCTTCGTAGAGCCGCTAGGAGGTCGTCATCACACAAGCGTCAGAGAACACCGAACTGCAGTTGACTGGGCTGAAGAAATCAAATATATGGTTGATGAGATGTACCCTGAAGCCGAGAAGATCATTCTTGTCATGGACAATCTTAATACGCACAAGCCATCCTCACTATATAAGGCTTTCAAGCCAGAGGAAGCACGTCGAATCATCAAGAAGCTTGAGATTCACTATACTCCCAAGCATGGCAGCTGGTTAGATATCGCTGAAATTGAGCTAAATGTGATGACCAGACAGTGTCTTTCTCAAAGAATCCCGGATATTGAGACACTACGCGAAGAATTGAGCGCTTGGGAAAGTGAGCGGAATAATAGCTATGCTTTGGTAAACTGGCAGTTTAGAACTTCGGATGCACGTATCAAACTTGCATCTTTGTATCCAAAGCTATAGCACTAAACATACTTAAGATATCAGTATGACACTACACTAG
>NZ_KV793141.1:0-3699 GCF_001808415.1 Lactobacillus sp. HMSC08B12
ATTAATACTTTTTAACAGTCACACCCTTTCAAAAATCAAAAAACTTAGCTTATCCATTATAGCAAAAAAAGCTACCAAAAAGCTCTGGCAGCCCTGTCAAACCTGCTTAATTATCGTACTTATTCAGGTTGTATTGTTCAATTAAATTGATGAGTTTGGTCGAGTAGTCCGGGTCGGTGGCATAGCCGTCAGTGACCAGGGCCTTGGCCTGGCTCTTATAGTCCTTGGCCGCCAAAACGTCCTTGTACTGGTCCTTGTTCCAGCTGGTTCCCTGCTGGAAGAGGCGGACATGAGCCCGGATCGAGGCTTCATAAGAATCATAAATTTGGAAGCGGGCCTTGACGGTCACCCACTTGCCGTTGCTGTACTCCTTGGTCGTCATCACGGCTGAAGTGTTAGGGTTGGTCCCCTTGACCCCGAAGAGATTGTTGTACTTCTGGGACAAGGCGCTTTGCCCGTAGTTGCTTTCCAGGCAGGCCTGGGCGATAGTGATGCTTGGCAAAAGACCGGTCCCCTTGTCAACCTTTTGCGAGATCGGCCCCACCTTTTGGATAAAGGCCTTCTTTTGCCGCAAAAGCTTAGCGGCTGCTTCCTGCTTGGCCAGTTCAGCCTGGCGGATCTGTTCTTGCTGCAAGGCCTGGCGGCGGTAGTAGCGGAAGGCCACGAACAAGCCCAGGCACAAGAGGATGATGGCAAAAACGCGGACCACGAGGATGGTGGTCGTCTGCTTGCCCTTGCGTGTTTTTCTGTGTCCAGCCATACTTATCTGCTTTCTAGCGCCGCTTAAGGCGCTTCTTGAGGGGCACGGTAATTAGCGGCGTGATCAAGCCGCTGAAGACTGCTTCCAAAATGCCGTTGACGGCCAGGGCCGTAAAGAGGATGACCAGCAAAGACTGCCCGCTCTTGGCCCCCAGGGCTAAAGCCAGCTTCTGGGGATGACTGAAGTAGACCAGGTCAGACAAAAGGATCACCATGAGCGTGTTGGCCGCTGAAGCTAAAAGGCCGCTTAAGGCGTAAGCCAGAGGCTTTCTGCTCTCCTTCTCCCATTTATCAGCCAATTGCCCAGCCAGGCCCGCTGCCCAGCCAGCAGCAAGCCGGGGAAATAAGGCAATCAAGGGGTTCTGGAAAAGGAGAATGGTAACCAGGCCATTTGGAGCAGCATAGGCCCTAAGCGAACTAGTTAGGCCCCAGACCAAGCCAAAGGCCGCGCCGGCTTTCGGCCCCCTTAAAGAGGCAAAGACCGCGACTGTCAGCGGAATCGTGGTGATGGCCGGCAGGCCCGGCAAAATCGTGATGTAACCCACATTGGGAATAAAAGCTTCCAGCAGCAGAATGGCCACAAAGACCGCGCTGACCGTCAGGTTCAAGGTCTTCTGTCTGGCTTCAGAATCGTACATTTAGCACACCTTCTATTCATCTTGCATTGTGTTCTATCAATTATAACAGATTGGAGGAAAAGCAAGTTTAAAGAATCAACAAAAAAGGAGCCGTTTTACAACGACTCCTTATCTTAGTGCGGACGAGAAGACTTGAACTTCCACGACCAAAAGCGGTCACAAGATCCTTAGTCTTGCGCGTCTGCCAATTCCGCCACGCCCGCAAATACACTTAATATTTTAGCAAAGCTGCCCTCATTTGGCAAGGGGGCCGGCAATTTTTTCCAATTTTCCCCGGCAGCGGCCGCAGAAATACTTCTTGACGTTGACCTGCCGCTGGCGCCAGTAGTCCTGCCCGCATTGCCGGCAGCGGTAGTGCCAGCGGCTTCTTTTGTTCTCTTCTAGTCTTGGCGCATAGCGGCTACCGCCTACCTTTTGCAGTAAAAGCTTGAAGTCCCGGTCTTTATGCTGGTAGCCCAAGCCGGCCAGGTGGAGGTGGTAGTGGACCAGTTCATGTTTGATGATGCCCGGCAGATAATGGAGATTTTCTTCCTTAAGAAAGAGCGGGTTAAATTCCAGGTGATGGTCGGATAATTGGTAGCGGCCGCCAGTAGTCTTCAGGCGGCGGTTGATTTTCGCTTGGTGGAGAAAGGGACGGCTGAAGGATTCAAGGGAGATGCTTTCGACCAGCTGCTGCAGTTCTTGTTCACTAATCATGGGATTATTGTAGCTAGTCAAGGCGGAAAATGCCAACTTTTACTCTTCGGCTAGCAAGATCCCGTCTTTCATTCTTAAACGGCGGTCGTAGACCAGGCCGGGAATTTCGTCGTGGCTGGCCACGATGACGGTCTTGTTTTCACTGCGCAAGTCTTTCATAAGGTTAACGAACCCGAGCTTCTGCCGCATCCCGACTGAGTAGTTGCCGACGGATTGCGGGTTATCCGGATCCAGGTCAAAGGCCTTGAGCAGGTCCCGGGTCTTTTCGGGCTGGAAGCGGTGGTTGAAGTGACCTAAAAAGGTCAAGTTGTCCCAGGCAGTTTCATATTCGATAAAGCCAGGGTTTTCGATCAGGGCACCAAGGTAGTCATCCTTGTCAGTGTGGGTCTCCCCGCTGTCAGCTTTTAAGAGGCTGACGATGATTTTGAACAGGGTGGACTTGCCGCAGCCGTTGACACCGGAGATGTGGACCAGTTCACCCGCTTGGGTTTTTAAAGAGATGTCCTTTAATACGGCCAGTTTTTTAAAGCTCTTCTTAACATGTGACACTTTCAACATACAAACTCCTCCTCGACTTAGAGTATATACATGTGGTGGATGGCCCGCCAGAGAGGGTCATAAATATTAGCGTATTTTGGTAAAAGCCAGCTCTTCTCCAGCCAGTAATGGTAAAGAATGGGTACTGTACTGGCAAAAACGATAATAAAGAAAGGATATTTAGTCTTGATGCAGAGCAAGATCAGCATAAAGCAGGCAATGAACAGCAGGTAATGCATCAAAAGCAAGAGGGTGCCCTTCCAGGCCGGGCCATAGCGGAAGCAGGGATTCTTGTCAAAGAAATAGGGCACGATGGAGAAAACAAGGTAGATGGCCAAATCTAAGAAAAGCAGCTGGGCCAGGCGCTGGTCAAAGTAATCCATTTTGCCGCGGGGAGCAAGAAGCGGCCGGACTGAGCGGAAAGAGAGGATTTGGACGGCTGCCATGACGGTTAGACCTGGCTGGATGTATAAGCTGATCAAGTTGGCATTCAGATAATACATTGGCATCTCGCCTTCTCCGCCAATCATTGCAAACTGCAGGCCGCATCCCAGACTAACCACAAAGTCCAAAAAGAGTGTTATGGCAATTAGGCGCTGATAACGCGTTTTTAGCATAATTTAACCTTTCTCTACATTCTTCATGTACCAAATTCTTAACAAAACAGCAGTTAGCGTAATATAGAAAACTGCAGTCGTCGCGTAATTTAGGTAATAGATTGCCGGTGATGGATTCTCCACCATAGCATTCGCTAGTGGATTAATAATGTTGGTAGTATCCCAGATATTTGAAACAGTAAATAAAGTCCCTCCAATCTCAGTTGATATGTTTTCAGTTAACGTTATCATAAAACCGACAACTGCCCCTAAAAACAGACAAAGACTATTTTTCTTAACAAACAAAGCCACACTGAACCTTATTATTTACTCCAGTTCTCTCATTATTATTAACATAATATAAAGATCATTGCAGCCGATTCAAGTCCCCACAATTTCACCGTACCTCTTTTCACGCAGCAAAAAATGCCCGGACTTACGTCCCAATGTCATTAAGTTAAGGGATTGACATC
>NZ_KV793142.1:0-2415 GCF_001808415.1 Lactobacillus sp. HMSC08B12
TTAAGATATCAGTATGACACTACACTAGATAGAGCTGAGGTAATCGTCGTTACCCGCAAGTCATAGTTACGGATGTGAGATATCTCGTGGCCGATCACGCCTAAGAGTTCATCATGGTTCATGATTTTTACAAGGCCGGAAGTAACCGCCAGGCTGGCATGCTTCGGGTCGCGGCCGGTCGCGAAGGCGTTGGGGATATTGCTTGGAATGGCGTAGACTTTCGGCATGGGGATGCCAGCGGCCAGGCTCATCTCCTCCACCATTTCGTAAAGTTGAGGGACGTTCTCTTGGTTGATTTCCACCGCATGGGTGATCCGCATCAAGTGTCTGGTCGAATAAAAGTAGATATAGACCATGTAAATGATTCCCGCGGCTAAAAAGATCATGCCGGCCCAGAAGGTCAAATAAACTGACAACATGCCAGCAATAGCTAAAAGCAAGGCCGTAAAGCCACCCAGCACGATCCAGGTATTGCGCTTGTTTTGCTCGATTTGCTGATAAAGCATATTCCATCCTCAATTCTTTTCATAAAGCTAATTAAAGGATACTAATTGGATAGCTTTGGCGCAATAGATAATTACAGAGTGATTTAGTTATATCGCTTGCTAGGATAAAAATAAGACTCCGAACGATATTTTATCATCCAGAGCCCAGGGGCTAGTGCTTATATAAATTGAACTTTGTGTCGATTGCCAAAATATAGAAAATGTTACGGTTGATTTTACCAATTACTCGACCTTTGTCATTTAGCCGAAATACCCAGTAGACGTCACCACATTCTTCTAAGCGTCCGGAGCTTGAAAAAATGGGTTAATGCTTAAAGAAACCACATTATCAGGGAGTTGTTTGAGACCTTGTTCTTCACCCCAAGACAACCGATATTTCTTCAATAGAGAGCTTCTCTATTTTCTCCAACAACTTCGCCTGGACATTCCTATCGATACTATTGTTGTTTTTATTAAGATTGTATCGTTTGTCTCTTGTGAGAAAAGAAAAATTAAACGCAAAATATGTCTTATACGTCCTTCTGATTCTTGAGGCATTAGACTTGCGTGTCCGAAAGTTGCTTTTAATCATCGACTCGGCGTTGTTTTTTACCCGCAACCAATTCACAACCTTAAAAACACTATAAGTCATTTTTATATCCTCATTCAATAACCATTATTTTGCCTATTATTATACGTTCAACACAGTTTGTCTCGCAAGCTACAGGCCTTGCCATTCAATCCCCGTTCTACTGGCATTTTGCCATTTAGTTATTTAGATTAAGTACTCCCTGCTTCAGCCTTTGCATCCCGTCAATTACCAATTCTTTCGGGCAGGCCAGGTTAATCCGGACAAATTCATGTCCATTGCCCCGGTAGCCGTTCCCGGCAGAGATGATCAAGCCCGTCTTCTCCCTCAGATACTTGCAGAAGTCCTCCGCGTTCATCCCAAGAGCGCTGATGTCGACCCAGGCCAGGTAGCTGGCGTTTGAGTCAAGTACCTTCACTTCCGGCACTTCTTTTGCCAAAAATTCCCGGGCATAAGCAAAGTTGTCCCGCAACACTTGCTTGAGTTCACGGAGCCAGTCATGGCCTTCTTCATAAGCGGCAATTGCTGCCGGGATGGCCAACAAGTTTGGTTCCCCGATGCCGGCCAGGAAAAAGCTCTCCTCAGCCCGGGCGCGCAAATCTGGGTTAGGGATAATCGCGCAAGCCGCGTGCAACGCCGCCAAGTTGAAGGTCTTGCTTGGTGAGATCAAAGAAACTACCCAGTTTTTGGCATCCCAATCTACCGTAAATGCAGGGGTAATGTCTTCATCCGTTAAAACCAGGTCCCCGTGAATTTCGTCAGAAATCAAGAGTACATGGTGCTTGGCGCAAAGTTCCGCGATCCGCTTGACTTCCTCTTCGCTCCAAGCATAGCCGATTGGGTTGTGTGGGTTGCAGAAGACCATCATCCGGACAGACGGAGTCGCCAATTTTTCTTCCAAATCAGACCAGTTTACCGAGTACTTGCCATTCTCATATACCAAGTCACTGGAAATTACCCGGCGGCCATTGCCTTCAATCACAGAGTAGAACATGTTGTAGACCGGTTCCTGGACCAAAATCTGGTCGCCAGGGCTGGTGAACTGCCGGATCATGGCGGAAATTGCCGGCACGACGCCTGAGGCAAACACGCACCAGTCTTCTTCTGGCCGGGCGCGGTGCTCAATGATTAATTCAATGGCTGGCAAGCCCAAGATTCCACCTTTTTCAATGGGTGGAGGGATAGGGTTTGCGGGCCTCTTTTTACTTAAATTCGTAAAGCGAAAGCATTTGCTCTGCCTTTTGCCAGCTGCTATTATGCGTAATCAACTGGCACTGCTTTGAGTTGACGTAATTTCTGCCATCGTTCAGTACGTAATTGCCTAAGCCATCTGTCAGATAA
>NZ_KV793143.1:0-9959 GCF_001808415.1 Lactobacillus sp. HMSC08B12
GTGTTCAGTTTAATTTTACAATCGGCGACCTTAATGGGCACCACCAAATTGAACGTACAGCCTATGGCTATTCTAATTTCACTCACCTTTTGAAAAGGATCAGACTAGAGCAGAACATCATTTGCTTCAAAAAAAGCACTAAACAGACGTGTTCTGTTTAGTGCCTTCATCAAACATATGTAAGATTTCTTGACAAGCATCAGTAAGATTTGACAAAGAGCCAACAAAAATTACCAAAAGAAAAATGACTGAATCTTTGATTCAGTCATTTTTTTGCTTATTCAAATTCTTCCAGGGCCAAGGAGTAGTCTTCCCAGTCTTGGCTTAATTGGGCAATCTTTTCCTGCACCGCTGTGAGCTCTTCTTGCAGCGGCCCTAACTTGCTGAAGTCAGCGGCAATGGCTGGATCAGCCATTTGCTCTTGGAGGTCAGCTTCTTGCTGTTCTAGCTTGGCAATGTCTTTTTCTGCTTGCTCAACCTGTCTTTGCAGCTTCCGCTTTTCGGAATCGCGCTTTTTCTGCTCTTGGTAAGACAGCTTGCTTTCGCTGACATTTTTGGCAGGAGCAAGATCACTATTTGCTTCTTGACTAGCAGCCATATTTTCAGCGGCTTCTTCCTTGGCCTTTTCGTTCAAGTAGTAAGTGTAGTTGCCTTCATAGATTTTGGCCTGTCCGTCTTTAGCGACGACGATCTTGTTGGCCAGTTTGTTGATGAAGTAGCGGTCGTGGGAAACGAAGAGGAGGGTGCCGTCGTAATCGGCCAAAGCTTTTTCCAAAACTTCCTTGGCGTCTAGGTCCAAGTGGTTGGTCGGTTCGTCCATCAAAAGGAAGTTGTTGTGTTCCATGGACAAGACGGTCAGGGTCAAGCGGGCTCTTTGCCCCCCGGACAGCTGGCTGACCTGCTTGTCAATGTCCTTGGCCGTGAACAAAAAGCTGGCTAGGATGGACCGGATGTCCTTTTCGTTCATGTCCTTGTGCCGGTCCCAGATGGTATCGATCACGGTCTTAGAATAGTCTAATCCCTGCAGTTCCTGGTCATAGTAGCCGATGTCCAGGCTGGCCCCGTACTTGATGGCCCCGCTCTTAACCGGCAGCTGCTTCATGACGGTCTTTAAAAGGGTGGACTTGCCGATCCCGTTTTGGCCAATGATGGCCACCCGGTCACCCTTATTGATCTGGAAGGAGATGTCCTTAAGCATGGTCTTGTCTGGATAGCCAACGGCCAGGTCCTTCAAGATCAAGACTTCCTTGCCTGACGGCCGGGCGCTGTCAAACTTGATCCGGACTTTTGACTTGTGCTTTGGCGGGTCGACCAGTTCCATTTTCTCCAGGGCCTTGCGCCGGCTTTGGGCCTGCTTGGTGGTGGAAGCGCGGACGATGTTCTTTTGGATGAACTCTTCTTCTCGCTTGATCTCTTCCTGCTGCTTTTCATAAGCGGCTTCTTGCTGCTGGTCGCGCAGTTCTCTTTGCGCCAGGTACTGGCTGTAGTTGCCCTTAAAGACAGTCAGTTCCCCATGCTGGAGTTCAAAAATCTGCGTAGCCAGGTGGTCTAAGAAGTACTGGTCGTGGGAAACCGTCAGGATGGCGCCAGGGTAGTTCTTAAGGAAGGCTTCCAGCCAGTCCAAAGTATCCAGGTCCAGGTAGTTGGTCGGTTCGTCCAAAAGCAGGAGCGGGGGCTTCTTTAAAAGGAGCTTGACGAAACTGAGCCGGGTCTTTTCCCCGCCGGACAGGCTGGCAATCTGCTTGTTCCAGGTCGCTTCCGGGAAGTTGAAGCCGTTGAGCATGCTCTTGATTTCGGCCTGGTAGGTATAGCCGCCGGCTTGTTCAAAATTATACTGGGCCTGGTCCAGGCGGCGCAGAAGCTCTTCGTCTTCCGGATGGTCGGCGATGGCGTACTGCAGCTTCTCCAGCTGCTGGCCCTGGTCGATCAAGGGCTGGAAGACCGTCAGCATCTCTTCCCAGATCGACTTCTCTTCGTCAAAGTCGTGCTCCTGGGCGATGTAGCCAAGCTCGATCCCCTTGTTGACGGTAAATTCCCCCTGGCTGGCTTCCTGGCGGCCGGTCATGATCTTTAAAAGGGTCGTTTTCCCGGCCCCATTTGGCCCGACCAGGCCGATCCGGGCATTGTTCTCAATTGAAAAGTTTACCTTGCTGAATATAGGAGCAGCCCCGAAGCGTTGCTCCAAATTGTGTCCTTGTGCTATTATCATATTTTTTCACCTTGAAACATTGTACCATGCAAAAGGCTTGCCTGCCGCCAGCCAGGCTGATTTTCCCTTTCTTTTCCGCTTCTTTTTCCCTCCTTTTATTTTTCCTTTTTCTTTAAAGAAAATGCCGGAAGCGCTGATCTCTTAATCAATTTGTGAAAAAGTTCAATAAAAAGGATTTTACGGCAAATATTGTGAAAATACGACTTGCCAAGGACTGGTAAAAATGGGTATCATAGTAGAAGATTGATTAGAGATTCACATTCACAAAATAAAAACTGGAGGCATCTTTTTATGAACAACAAATTTAGAATTCCCAAGGCTACTGCCAAAAGATTGCCGCTATATTACCGCTACTTGCTGCTTTTGAATGATGAAGGCAAAGACAAGGTTTCTTCAACTGAACTGGCGGAAGCCGTTCAAGTCGACAGCGCTTCAATCCGCCGGGACTTTTCTTACTTCGGTGCCCTGGGCAAGCGGGGCTACGGCTACGACGTCAAGAACCTGCTCAGCTTCTTTAAGAAGATCCTCAACCAGGACACTTTGACCAATGTTGCCCTGGTCGGGGTCGGCAACCTGGGTCATGCCCTTTTGAACTACAACTTCAAGCGCAGCAACAATATCAGAATTTCCTGCGCCTTCGACATCAACCCGGAAATCACCGGCAAGATCACCCAGGGGGTCCCGGTTTACTCAATGGATGAAATGAAGCAGCAGATCGCTGACCAGCAGATCCGGATCGCTATCTTGACCGTTCCCCAGGCGACGGCCCAGAAGACGGCTGATGAAATGATCGAAGCCGGGATCAAGGGGATCATGAACTTTACCCCGATCCGCCTGTCCGCCCCAAACGGGGTCCGGATTCAAAACGTCGACCTGGCTACCGAATTGCAGACCTTGATCTACTTCCTTGACTCTGACGAAATGATCAAGAAGCAGCTGGAAGAGCGGAAAAAGGCCATGAACAACACGAATAAATAAGGAAAACAGCACTTTTTAGCACTCTCGACTAAAAAGTGCTATTTTTCTCTTGCCTTTTTTGAAAAAAGGGATTATTATCATAGTTGTAAGTTAGCACTTGATTAAGATGAGTGCTAAAGAATTTCTAAAGACAATTAATTTCAGGAGGGAATAACGTGTTACAACCAATTGGAGATCGCGTGATCGTTGAAGTTAAAGAAGCTGAAGAACAAACCGTTGGTGGCATCGTACTTGCTTCCAACGCTAAGGAAAAGCCAATCCAAGGCAAGGTTGTTGCCGTAGGCGGCGGCCTGTACGCGGAAGATGGCAGCAAGCTTCCTATGACCGTCCAAGAGGGCGATGAAGTTTTATACGATAAGTATTCTGGTACCAAGGTCAAGTACGAAGGCAAGGAATACTTAGTCCTTCATGAAAAAGACATTTTGGCAATCGTTAAGTAATTTAAGGAGTGTGAATTAAAAAATGGCAAAAGACATCAAGTTTTCAGAAGACGCAAGACGTTCACTTTTAAACGGGGTTAACAAGCTGGCCAACACGGTCAAGACGACCTTGGGGCCTAAGGGCAGAAACGTTGTTTTGGAACAAAGCTACGGCGCCCCAACGATTACCAACGACGGCGTGACCATCGCCAAGGCAATTGAACTGGAAGACCACTACGAAAACATAGGGGCCAAGCTGGTTGCTGAAGCTGCGTCAAAGACCAACGACATCGCTGGTGACGGTACGACCACGGCCACTGTTTTGACCCAAGCCATCGTGCAAGAAGGGATGAAGAACGTGGTTGCCGGGGCTAACCCAGTTGGCATTCGCCGCGGGATTGAAAAGGCCACCCAAGCAGCCGTTGACCAATTGCACAAGAACAGCCACGAAGTTTCCAGCCGGGACCAAATTGCCCAAGTTGCTTCAATCTCAAGTGCTTCAAAGGAAATCGGCGACTTGATCGCTGAAGCCATGGAAAAGGTCGGCAATGACGGTGTTATCACCATTGAAGACTCCCGCGGGATCGAAACTGAACTGAGCGTGGTTGAAGGGATGCAATTCGACCGCGGCTACCTGTCCCAATACATGGTAACGGACAACGACAAGATGGAAGCTGACTTGGAAAACCCATACATCTTGATCACTGACAAGAAGATTTCCAACATCCAGGACATCTTGCCAATGTTGCAGGAAATCGTGCAACAAGGCCGCTCACTCCTGATCATCGCTGATGACGTGACTGGCGAAGCTTTGCCAACTCTTGTTTTGAACAAGATCCGCGGTACCTTCAACGTTGTTGCTGTTAAGGCTCCTGGCTTTGGTGACCGCCGCAAGGAACAACTGGCTGACATCGCTGCTTTGACTGGCGGTACGGTAATTTCTGAAGACCTGGGCCTGGAACTCAAGGACACCCAGCTCAGCCAATTGGGTCAAGCCCGCCGGGTAACTATCACCAAGGACTCAACTACTATCGTTGACGGCTCTGGCGCTAAGGAAGCCATCCAAGAACGGGTTGACACCATCAGAAAGCAAATCGAAGACACTTCTTCTGACTTCGACAAGAAGAAGCTGCAAGAACGTCTGGCAAAGCTGACTGGCGGCGTAGCCGTAATCCACGTCGGTGCTGCTACTGAAACTGAACTCAAGGAACGCCGCTACCGGGTAGAAGACGCCTTGAACGCTACCCGTGCCGCTGTTGACGAAGGCTACGTAGCTGGTGGTGGTACTGCTTTGGTTAACGTTGAAGAAGCTGTTAAGGCAACCAAGGGTGACACTGCTGACGAACAAACCGGGATCAACATCGTGGCCCGCGCCTTGACTGCCCCAGTTCGCCAAATCGCTGAAAACGCCGGCCAAGAAGGCTCAGTCGTTGTTGACCACCTGCGCAAGGTTGACCCGGAAGTCGGCTACAACGCTTCTGAAGACAAGTATGTCAACATGATTGACGAAGGGATCATCGACCCAACCAAGGTGACCCGGTCAGCCCTGCAAAATGCCGCTTCAATCGCCGGCCTCTTGCTGACCACTGAAGCAGTTGTGGCAGAAATTCCGGAAGACAAGCCGGAGGCTGCTCCAGCTCAACCAGGCATGATGTAAAATACTGAAATTTAACACACACAAGAATTACTGTAAGAAGGGTCCAGCTTTGGCTGGGCTCTTTTTGCATGCAGACAAGGCAAGCAGGCCGGCGAAATGCTGTATAATTGAAAGCATACGATAAGCGAGGGAGTTTTTATGCCAAGAAAAGCCACGACTCCAATGATGGAGCAATATTACCAGATTAAAGACCAGTACCCGGATGCCTTTCTCTTCTACCGGGTGGGAGATTTTTACGAACTCTATGAAGACGATGCCATCAAGGGATCACAGATTTTAGAGTTGACCCTGACTCACCGGTCAAATAAGTCGGAAAACCCGATTCCCATGGCCGGGGTGCCCCACATGGCGGTTGATTCTTATGTCAACACTTTAGTGGAAAAAGGCTACAAGGTGGCCATCTGCGAGCAATTGGAAGACCCGAAGAAGGCCAAGGGGATGGTCAAGCGGGGGATCATCCAGCTGGTTACTCCCGGCACCAAGATGGCGCAGGGGCCAGACGACAGCCAGGAAAGCAACTACCTGACCAGCGTGGTTGAAAAGGCCGGCGGCTATGGCCTGGCTTACAGCGACCTGTCGACCGGAGAGATTTTTGCCACCCACGTCAAGCACTACGCCGAGGTGGTCAACGAGCTCCTGTCTTTGAGAACCCGGGAAGTCGTTCTTGCTGGCAAGCTTAGCGCCAGCGACCGGGACAGACTGCAAAAGGCCAACATCACCGTGTCTGAACCGGCAGAACTGGAAGGCGAGCACGCGGAAATTTCCTATGTCCAGCAGAAACTGACTGACTCTATGGAAAAAGCCGCCGTCCGCCAGCTGGTCGTTTACCTTTTGGCCACGCAGAAGCGGAGCCTGGCTCACCTGCAAGTGGCGGAAAGCTTTGAAATCGGCCAGTATTTACAGATGGCCAACACTGTCCAGCGGAATCTGGAACTGACCCAGTCAGCCACGACTGGCAGGAAGCAGGGCTCTTTATTCTGGGTTTTGGACAAGACCACCACGGCTATGGGGGGCCGGCTTTTAAAGCAGTGGCTGAGCCGGCCGCTCTTGTCTTTAGACCGGATTAAGCAGCGCCAGCAGATGGTGCAAGCCCTGTTGGACGACTACTTTACCAGGGAAAATATCGTTGACTCCTTGAAGGGAGTCTATGACCTGGAACGGTTGAGCGGCCGGGTGGCTTTTGGCAATGTCAACCCCCGTGAGCTCTTGCAACTGGCGAAAAGCCTGGAGGCGACCAAGCCGATCATCCAGGCCCTGGCCGAATCGGGCAATCCAGACCTGGAAAAATACGGGCAGGGGATCGACCCGCAAAGTGAACTTGCTGAGAGCATCACTAACTGCTTAGTTGACCAGCCGCCGATTTCGGCTAAAGACGGCGGCATTATCCGGGCCGGGGTCAGCGAGGACCTGGACAAGTACAGAGAAGCCATGAATGGCGGGAAAAAGTGGCTAGCCCAGATGGAAATGGAAGAGCGGCAGAGAACCGGGATCGACAATCTGAAGATCGGCTACAACCGGGTCTTTGGCTACTTCATCCAAGTCAGCAAGGGGAATGTCGCTAAAGTGCCCCAGGACCGCTACACCAGAAAGCAGACCCTGACCAATGCTGAGCGCTACATTACCCCGGAATTAAAGGAACACGAAAACTTGATCCTGGAAGCTGAGAGCCGGTCAACTGACCTGGAATACGAGCTCTTCAGCCAGCTGAGAGAGGCTGTCAAGGCCCATATCCCGGCCTTGCAGGAACTGGGCCGGCAATTGGCGGCCCTGGACGTCTTCGTGGCCTTTGCCCAGGATGCTGAAGAGAAAAATTACTGCCGGCCAAGTTTTTCCAGCAAAAACGAAATCGCCGTTAAGAACGGCCGCCACCCGGTTGTTGAGGCAGTTTTACCAGCTGGCTCCTATATCCCTAACGACCTGGTCATGGATGAAGACACCAGCATCTACCTCATCACGGGGCCAAACATGTCTGGTAAGAGCACCTACATGAGGCAGCTGGCCTTAATCGCCATCATGGCCCAGATCGGCTCCTTCGTCCCGGCAGACAGCGCCAAGCTGCCAGTTTTTGACCAGGTCTTCACCCGGATCGGGGCCGCTGACGACCTCTACTCCGGCAAGTCCACCTTCATGGTGGAAATGAGCGAGGCCAATGAGGCCCTCCAGCACGCTTCCAGCCGGTCTTTGGTCCTGTTTGACGAAATCGGCCGGGGGACGGCCACTTACGACGGGATGGCCTTGGCCGGGGCGATTATCAAGTACCTGCATGACAAGGTTGGCGCCAAGACCCTTTTTGCCACCCACTACCATGAACTGACTGAACTGGACGAAACCTTGCCGCACTTAAAGAACATCCACGTCGGAGCAACGGAAGAAAACGGCCAGCTGATCTTCCTGCACAAGATTTTGCCAGGACCAGCCGACCAGTCTTACGGGATCCACGTGGCCAAATTGGCTGGCCTACCGCGGGCCGTTTTAAGAGAAGCCTCCAGCATGCTCAAGCGCCTGGAAGCAGAAGGGGCCCGGGAGATCAACCCAAGCCGCCAGCAGCTGGACCTCTTCAGTCCGGTGGAAGTAGTGGAAGAGAACCCGCTCAAGGCGGAGCAGGAGGAACTGTTAGACGAGATCAGCCAGGTCAACTTGAATGAAAAGACGCCGCTGGAAGTCATGCAGCTGGTAGCTGACTGGCAGCAGGCCTTGAAGGAAGAATAATGGCGAAAATTCATGAACTTTCAGAAAATCTGACCAACCAGATCGCGGCCGGGGAAGTTATTGAGCGGCCGGCCAGCGTGGTCAAGGAACTGGTCGAAAACGCGATCGATGCCCAGGCCAGCCGGATCAGGGTTGAAGTCCAGCATTCGGGCTTAAAGCAGATTTCTGTCCAAGACAATGGCAGCGGGATTGCCCCGGACCAGGTTGACCTGGCTTTTATGCGGCACGCGACCAGCAAGATTCAAGATGAGCATGACTTGTTCAATATTGCGACCTTGGGCTTTAGAGGGGAAGCCCTAGCTTCCATCGCAGCCGTAGCCCATGTGGAAATTTTGACTTCAACTGACGGGCAGACGGCCACCCGGGCAGCTTTTGCCGGCGGGGTGAAAAAGTTCCAGGAAGATGCCGGCAGCGCTAAGGGAACCAAGATCACGGTCGGGGATATTTTTTACAATACTCCGGCCCGGCTGAAGTATCTGAAGAGCCCGAAGACTGAACTCTTGAAGATTGTGGATATTGTCAACCGGATTGCTCTGGGCCACCCGGAAATCAGCCTGACTTTGGCCAGCGACGGGAAAGTCTTGCTCAGAACGCCCGGTAACGGCAACTTAAAGCAGGACGTGGCCAATATTTATGGCCGCAAAGTCGCCGAAAAAATGCTGACTGTGGAAAATGAGGACCCGGACTTTACCCTCTATGGCCTGGTGTCAGAAGCAAACTTGACCCGGTCATCCCGCAACTTTATCTCGATTTTGCTCAATGGCCGCTACATCAAGAACTACCAGCTCTCCAGTGCCCTTTTGGACGGCTACGGCAACAAATTGGGAGGCAAGTACCCGATCGCGGTCTTGGCGATTGAGGCTGATCCCCTCTTAGTCGACGTCAACGTCCACCCGACTAAGGAAGAAGTCCGCCTGTCCAAGGAAAAAGAGCTCAGCCGCTTGATCACCAGTGCCGTGACTGAGGCTTTAATGGATGAGGACGAGGCCAGCCCGCTTTTTCAGCTGACTCCTTTTAAAGACAAGACCCAGTTGGACCAATTGGAATTCAACTTAAAACCAAACGTGGTAGACACCCGCCGGCCAGATGACTTCCAGCTGGAAGTCTCCCAGGTGGCTGAGCCGGAAGGCAAAACAGATATAACTAATAAAAAAGAAACAGAGTCAAAAGAAACAAAAGAAACAGCAGAGAAGAAAGAAAATAAACAAGAAGAGAAAGAAGAAAAAACTTCTGCTCCGGAATACGTGGACTTAAACCAGGTCAGAGAAGATGACCAATATGTCTTAACCAAGAGCTGGGGCCAGCATGTCAAGGAACAGACGGCCCTGCCGCCTTTTGCGGGCGGAGAGGAAGCCGCTAGCCCGGTCACGTCAAAGGCTGACCAGCTGCTAAGGCAACACCTGCCGGCCCTGCGCCTTTTGGGCCAGATGGGGGGATATCTCCTGGCTGAACACGGGGGCGACCTTTACCTGCTTGACCAGGTGGCGGCCAGAAGACGGCTGGAGTACGACCAGATTTTAGCCAGCCTGGAAAAAGACGAGAACTACCAGCAAGGCTTGCTTGAGCCTTTGGTCTTTGACTTCAGCGTCTATGACTACCAGAAATTAAAAGACCAGCTGCCCCTTTTGCGCCAGCTGGGCCTGGAGATGGAAGACTTTGGCCAGAACACCCTCTTGATGCACTCTTACCCAACCTGGCTGAAAGGGGAAGTCACCGTGCAGGTCAGGGAGCTCTTGGACCAGCTCTTGTCCAGCCGGGAAAACGATGGAAAAAGTCTCTTGAAGCTGGTGGCGGCTAAGGCGGCGGAAAGCAATGTTTCCCGCCGGGTCAATTTAACCGGCGCTGAAGCCGCCGATCTGCTGCTCCGTTTGCAGACGGCCAGCGACCCTTACCGGGATGCCAGCGGCCAGGTCGCCATCGTCCGCTTGAGCCAGAATGATTTAAGCAAGCTTTTTAAGAAAGGGAAGTGACTGTTAAAAAGTATTAA
>NZ_KV793144.1:0-21794 GCF_001808415.1 Lactobacillus sp. HMSC08B12
ACGTATCGGTTCGACCCCGATCACCGCTATAATTTAGAGTGACTCTGAGGAGCCGCTCTTTTTTGCTTTCATTTGCAGGAAAGTAATGAAAAAAGCTGCCTTTTATCCTCTTTTTGCCAAAAAGGCTTGCATAAAGGTGAAAGTGTGCTAGCATAGTAAGCATATTAGGAAGAACGATTTAATTAGAAAGGAGCAAAGTGCATGACTCAAGCTAGAGTAAATACTTGCAGGCTTGGCGGTGTCGTTGGTAAGGCGAGCCGATATTTGTCATGCTTTTGCTCTTAAGCAAAATTCTTGAATAATCTGTAAGCAGCACGGCTGTAAGATTTTTCTGTTCGCGCCAATGGCATCGTTAACTGGAAACTGTTAATTGTTTATGCGAGGTATTGGAATTGAACAAGAGAAAATCTTTATTGGCTGGTGCTGCTGTTTTGTTTTCTGGGGCACTTTTGACGGCTTGCGGGCAAAGCAAGGGGGCAAGTGAGAAGCAGGTATTGAACTGGATGACATCGGCAGAAATCATCACTATGGATCCATCGAAGGCGACGGACGCGACTTCTTTCACCCAGATGGAAAACACCATGGAAGGCCTGTATCAATTAGACAAGGACAACCAGGCCAAGGAAGCCCTGGCGACTAAGGCTGCCCAAAGCAAGGACGGTCTGACCTGGACTTTTGATTTACGGAAAGACGGCAAGTGGTCCAACGGGCAGGCAGTTACTGCTAAAGACTTCGTCTACTCCTGGCAGCGGACAGTTAACCCCAAGACCGCGTCTCAATACAGCTATATCTTCTCCGGCATTAAGAACGCGGACGCGATCGTGGCAGGCAAAAAAGCCCCGTCCAGCCTGGGCGTCAAAGCTCTTGGCAAGTACAAGCTGCAGGTTAAATTAGACCACAAGCTGCCTTATTTCAAGCTCTTGCTGGCCTTCCCGGTCTTTTTCCCGGAAGACCAAACTGCAGTCGAAAAATATGGCAGCAAGTTCGGTACTTCTTCTAAGACCACGGTCTTCAATGGGCCCTTTGTCCAAAAAGGCTGGACCGGAGCCAACATGTCCTGGAAGATGGTCAAGAACAAGAACTACTGGAACAAATCAGCCGTCAAACTGGCCCAGATTAATTTCATGGTTGAAAAGTCACCGTCAACGGCCTACAACCTTTACCAGGACGGCAAGCTGGATACGGCAATTTTGAGCGCCCAGGCAGCCAAGAACCTGCAAAAGCAGGCCGGCTACGTGATCAGAAAGAACAACGGCACGACTTACATGCAGTTCAACACCAAGCTGGCTAAATTTAAGAGCACTAAGCTCCGTCAAGCAGTTTCCATGGCTTTGGACCGGAAGGCCCTGGCCAAGACCCTGGGCGGTGGCTTTACCGGCGCGACGACCTTTACCGCGGCTGATATGACCAAGGTGGACGGGCAGGACTTTACCCAGCTGGCCCAGGACAAGACGACCAAGCAAATTACCAGCTACCACAAGACATTGGCTCAGAAGACCTTTAAGGAGGCGCTCAAGGACTTGCAGCTGAAGAAATTATCCTTTACTTTGCTGACGGCTGATGACGACAGCTCAAAGGCGATTGGTGAATACATCCAGAGTGCCTTGGAAACGGCTTTTGGCAAGCAAGTCTCCGTCAAGGTGCAGAGCCTGCCGACCAAGTCCCAGTTTGCCAAGATGGACAGCGGCAATTTTGAAGCCTGCGTCAGCGGCTGGAATGCTGACTTCGCTGACCCGATTTCATTCCTGGACTGCATGACCTCAACTAACGGCTACAACTCCGGTAAGTGGTCAAACAAGCAGTATGACCAGCTGATCGCCAAATCCAAGACCGTTACTTCATCTAGCCAGCGGATGCAGCTTTTGGCCAAGGCAGAAAACATCTTGATGACCGACCAGGGGGTAACGCCGCTGGTTCAGTCCGGCAGTGCCTGGATGCTGAACACAAAGGTCAAGGGCTTGATCTACAACGGCAGCTACTACTTCGAATATGCCTACTTACAGTAAAAGAACAAGTAGAACGATTGTCAAAAGGGCTCGCTTTTGCTAAACTGAAGGCAGATTTAAGAGCTTTTTGCAAAGAGGGAGGAGCAAAAAATGAAGGACTCAAATTCTTTTGTCTACAATGTCTGGCTGATCATTCTGCTGGTTGCTGCCTACATTTGGCCAATCTTCGGTCTGGTGCCGGCAATTTACCTTTTTATCAAGCGTAAAGATGAACAGTTAGAGAAGATGCAAGGCTGGATTACTCTGGCCTTGATCTGGCAGATCGTGCTCTGGCTCCTAATGATCATTTTCTTAATCTGCTTTGTAGCTCTTGCTGGCTCGGCTGGCAAGTAAAAATTGACAAACTAAAACCGCTAGCCCTGTGACTAGCGGTTTTCTTCTGCCTATAAATAAGGTGCCATTTTTTGTAAAGTTCGTCTAAAGGAACGGGCGGACTGAAGAGGGAGCCCTGGGCCAGGTTGCAGCCGGCTTCTTTAAGGAAAATAGCCGCTGCCAAAGTCATCCATCCAGACCTGGTAGCCCCAGGTCATGGAAGTGCTGGACGGCTTCGACCATGGCCTAGCTGCTGTCATTGAGGGCACTTTCCGTAATCTCAATATGAACTTGATCGCGGCTGAGCCCGTAGCGGGCGACGGTGTCTTCGATCTTTTGGTAAATATCGCAGGCTTCCAGGTCTGTTCTGGAAATGTTAAAGCTGATGGGGAAGATTTCTTTTTCCTTTTCTCGTAAAAACTCAGCGTCTTGCCCATAGCCCTCTAAAGCGTGGCAGTCAACCTTGTAGACTTCCCGGTTGGCCTCCAGGGCAGGGATAAACTTGCCTGGAGACAGGAAGCCGTATCTGGGGTCAATCCAATGCGACAGGGCCTCACATTCAGCCAGCTTCATGTTTTGGATGTCGATCAAGGGCTGGTAGTAGATCTTGAGCCAGTTGTCGCGGCAGGCTTGGTCGATCTGGCTCAGAACATGAACCCGGATTTCATCCGCCTTGGCCAGCTGGTCATCATAGTAGCCGATAGAGGCATTTTTCAGCTTGATTGAGTTAAGGGAACGTCGAGTCCATGCATCAGCTCAGTATTGCGCTGGCGGCGCAAAATATGCCGGCTGGGCTTAAAGGGAGCTAAGCCAGCCTTGAAGAGTAAAGTTTCACCAGTGCTGCGGGCCGCAACTGTTTTAAGAGATTGCTGCCGTCCTGGTAGCCGTTAGTTAAGTTGTAGTCATGCAGGTTGACTAGGGAGCTGTAAAAAATACTTAAACTTTGGCTTTTGCCGAACTGCTTGAGGCTCTCTTCATAATGCTCCATGAAATAGTGGAGGCTTTTGGCCCCAGTCAGCTGATCATCATCATATTTCTTCAAGTAGCTTTCATAGCGGTTAACGCTGAAGATATTGAATTTCATGAAGAAAATGTACATGATGCAGGAAATAATAGCTAAAAAGCTGACCACGTAGGCGATTGGCGTTGGGACCGCCGAATTGTTGCCATCAAGGAACATGCGGGGAAATTCTGCCTGGGCTACGACCAGGATCATGCAGAGTATGGTGGACCAGAAGAAGCGGCTGTCTTCCGTGATGACGGTCTGCTCCTGGCTGATGTAGCGGATTTCTTTTTTAAAAATAAAGTAGAGACAGAGGGTTAAGATAATGGTGAAAGAGTCCCATTGCCAGGTTTGATTGGCCAAGAGGGATGAAATTTCAGCGGCGATGACAAATTGACAGTAAGTGAAGGCGGCTACGGACGGCTTCTTGTTAATTAGGCGCTGATAAAGGAAAATGACTGGGATCAGGGTCAAGAGGATCAATCCAGTTGCCAGAAAAAAGGCGCTTAAGGCATTAAGGCTGACCAGGGGGCTTAGCTTCTGGTAAAGGAAGACGGTCATGATCATGGATGTGCTTAAAGAGAGCAGGAAGGCTCCCAGGCTTTTGCCAATCCGTTTTGGGATGCTTTCCTCTTTAAAAAATAACTGATCAGTAATTAACGCGATAAAGAATACCTGCAGGAGAAAAGTGTGGTTGCGGGCATAAAAGGTTGTAAACTAGGCTATCATGTGTCCTTCCTCAATATAATCTCGTTATTAACAGAACTGCTTATATATATATTTTAGCATATATTTCTGTCCAAAGCGGATGTTAAATTAGCCTCTTTCAACAAAATAAAAGGAAGCAGGGAAGTGTTGAAAGCGCTAATGTTTTGCCGTGTTAAAAATAAGTAAATTAAGCAAAATAAACTGAAAAAGTAAAGGGGAGCCTTGCGAAAACTTTGTAATTCTGTTAAGAAAGTGGCTTGTCTTAAACAAAATTAAGCATTTTACATTGATTTAACAATTATCACTGAATGCATTTAACTTGCCTCCATTAAGATTGAATCAGTAAGAATTCAAGGAGGAATTAACATGTCACGCAAAAAAACTAAAGTCGCCATCGTTGCGCTTGTTTTGCTGGCAATCGTCATCGGCTACGTCGTTGGCAGCTCCGAAGCCGATACCAAGGGAGTTTCCGGGACAGTTAACATCGCCGGGTCATCTGCCCTTCTGCCTTTAGCGCAGAACGCGGCCAAGACTTTCATGGACAAGAACCCGGACAGTGTCATCAACACTAACGGGGGTGGGTCAGGCCAAGGCCTGCAGCAGGTTTCTGACGGCACCATCGACATCGGGGACTCAGACTTGCTCGCGGAAGAAAAGCTGGACAAGAAGTCAGCCAGCAAGCTGGTTGACCACCAAGTGGCCATTACTGTCATCGCTCCGATCATCAACAAGGATGCCGGGGTTAAGAGCCTGACCACTGAACAATTGATCAAAGTTTTCACCGGCAAGGTGACCAACTGGAAGCAGGTTGGCGGCAATGACTGCCAGATCGTCCTGGTTTCCAGACCATCTTCATCAGGTACCCGGGCAACTTTTGAGCAATACGCTTTGAAGAAGCACGCTAGCCAGTCAAACCAGTCTCTGGAAACTGATGACTCAGGTACTTTGATCCAAATGATCCAAAGTGTTTCCGGCTCAATCGGCTACGTTGCCCTGTCCTACTTGACTGGTGACCCGCAAGTCGGCATCGTGTCAATCAACGGTGTTAAGCCAAGCCTGAAGAATGTCTACAATGGCAAGTATACGGTTTGGAGCTATGAGCACATGTACACTAAAGGCCAGCCAAAGGGTGCGGCCAAGGCATTCTTGCAGCAGATGCTCAGCGAGGAATATGGCAAGAAGATCGAAGCCATGGGCTACGGCATAGCCTCCAAGCTGACGGCTGCCGCTAAAGCCACCCATACTAAGTAAGAAGGAGAAATAAGGCATTATGGACAAAGTAGTTCAAAAAGCAATTGCCAAAGACAAGCGCTGGCGCGCGGTCTACATCGCCTGCGGCCTCTTGATCGTTGCTTTGACCCTTTTAATGGGGGCCTTCCTGCTCTACCAAGGCAGCCAGACCTTCCTTAAGGCGCACCACAGCGTTTGGGAGTTCCTGTTTACCAGTGACTGGGCACCGCTTGACAAGACCGGCATGTTCGGGGGAAAAGTCGGGGCTGCCATTTACATCGTTGGTTCCCTGGAAACCTGCTTGCTGGGTTTGCTCATCTGCTTGCCGTTCGCGATCGGCTCAGCCGTTTTCATGACGGAAATTTCACCAAAAATCGGTGAAAAGTTCTTCCGGCCGGCAACCGAAATCTACGTCAGCATCCCATCCGTTGTTTACGGCTGGTTTGGCTTGACCAAGCTGGTTCCTATAATCAGAAACGCCTTCCACCCAAAGATGGGCGGTTTCTCAGTCCTGGCCGCCTCAATCGTTCTGGCCATCATGATTTTCCCAACGATCACTACTGTCGCCGCCGACGCCATCAAGTCAGTCCCGAATAACTACAGAGAAGGGGCTTACGGTTTAGGGGCGACCCGCTGGCAAGTTATCGGCAAGGTTGTTTTGCCAGCCGCTTCCGGCGGTATCTTGACCGGGGTGGTCTTGGGTCTGGCCCGGGCCATCGGTGAAGCTTTAGCCGTAGCCATGGTTATCGGTAAGACCCGGTCCTTCGCGACCAGTCTCTTGTCACCAACCAGCAACTTGACCAGTGCAATTGCCGCTGACATGGGTAACACGGCCCAGGGCGGGGAATACAATCTGGCTTTGTGGTCAATGGCCCTCTTACTCTTCATCATCTCAATCGTTTTGATCGTCTTGATTCACAAGCTTGGCAATGGAAAGAAGGAAAAATAAATATGAGCCGTGCTAAAAGAAAAGACCGGCTGATGACGGGAATCTTCTACGCCATCGGCTGGATTATGCTGGCCTTCCTGCTCTACTTAACGCTGACCATCATCTTTGACGGCTTGAAAGGCTTCCAGTGGGACTTCTTGGGAGCAGCCGGCAACGGGATTTTCAACCAGTTTTTCAACACTATATACTTAGTTTTCCTCTCACTGCTGGTCTCAGTGCCAATCGGCATCGGAGCCGGGGTTTACCTGGCTGAATACGCTAAGGAAGGCAAGTTCCTGACAATCTTTGAAATCAGTATCGAATCCTTGTCATCCCTGCCATCTATCGTTATCGGCTTGTTTGGCTACTTGGCCTTCATCATGTGGACCGGGATGTCCTGGAATATCCTGGCCGGTGCCTTGACGATTTCAATTCTTTCAATTCCTCTGATCACTACTGAAACCAACAACGCCATCCGAGCCTTGCCGGTGGAATACAAGGAAGGTTCCCTGGGCCTGGGCGCGACCAAGTCAGAAACCATCCGCAAGGTCTTGATTCCGGCGGCCATGCCGCAGATCTTGACCGGGGTAATCATGGCTACCGGGCGCGGTTTCGGTGAAGCCGCTGCTCTTTTGTATACTTCCGGCCAGTCAACTTACATCAACTGGCAGAACTTCTGGAAGGTTACCTCACCAACTTCACCGCTGAACCCGTTCCGAAGCGGTGAAACCCTGTCCCTGCACATCTGGGTCATGAGAACTGAAGGGGCCTTGAACCCGTCAGCCACTCAGATCGCCAACTTTACTTCAGCAGTCCTGGTCGTTTTGGCCCTGCTCTTCACTTTGGTTACGCGCCGTATATCTGACAGAATGCGTAAGCGCAATAACGGAGGAAATTAATGATGGAAGACAAAATTACAATTGAAAAGCTGAACCTGTACTACAGTGATTTTCATGCCTTGCATGACATCAATATGCACATCCAAAAGAACGAAATCACTGCCTTCATCGGCCCGTCAGGCTGCGGGAAATCAACTCTTTTGCGGTCACTTAACAGAATGAACGACCTGGTTGAAGGCTGCCGGATTGATGGTTCGATCAAGCTGGACGGCACTGACATCTATAACGGTGACCTGGATGTGACCGTCCTGCGGCAAAGAGTCGGCATGGTCTTTCAAAGACCAAACCCGTTCCCGATGAGCGTTTACGACAATGTTGCCTACGGCCCGCGGATTCACGGGATTACTGACAAGAAGGAACTGGACGAAATCGTGGAAACTTCCCTCAAGCAGGCAGCTATCTGGGACGACTTGAAGGATCGGCTGAAGAAATCAGCCCTGGGCCTGTCCGGCGGTCAGCAGCAAAGGCTCTGCATCGCCCGGGCCCTGGCTGTCAAGCCGGAAGTATTGTTGATGGACGAACCGACCAGTGCCCTGGACCCGATTTCAACCTCTAAAATTGAAGAATTAGCTTTGGAACTGAAGAAGAATTATACGATCGTCATCGTTACGCACAACATGCAGCAAGCCGTGCGGATCTCTGACAAGACTGGCTTCTTCCTCTTGGGTGACCTGGTTGAATTCGGTGAAACTGACCAGCTCTTCTCCATGCCGAAGGATGAAAGAACGGAAAAATACATCACCGGCCGGTTCGGTTAAGGCTAGAGGAGGCCAAAAATGAGAACAAGATTTGACAAGGAACTGGATCACTTGCATGAAGCAATGGAAGAAATTGGCCAGCTATGCAAGGAAAGCATTTCTGAATCAACCGACACCCTGTTTACGGGCAACTACCATGAAGCAGAGGACACGATTAACCTGCACCACCGGATTCACAAGGCAGAGCGTGACATTGAAGAAACCTGCCTGCGCCTTTTGATGGAGCAGCAGCCGGTTGCCACTGACCTGCGGATAATCAGTGCATCTTTGAAGGCGGTCTACGACCTTGAAAGAATCGGTGAAATTGGCGCAGACATTGCCGACTTGGTCCTTAACGAACACCTCACAGTCGCAAATGACATGCTGAACTTGAAGAGCATGTCCCAAATTGTTACGGGTATGGTCAACGACGCGGTAACGGCTTTGGCCAACCAGAATGTAGAACTGGCCAAGGCCGTAATCGACCGCGATGACCAGGTCGACGAAGACTTTGACAAAGCGAAGGCATTTTTGATCAATAACTTTAACAAGGATGGTAATCCGGAATATTTGATCAATTTGATGATGGTCGCAAAGTACTTTGAAAAAATTGGCGATCACGCCGTCAATATTGCTAAATGGTCCTTATTTGTAACTACCGGCAAGACTGGCAGATAAGTCCATGAAATTCCCCTTACCACTCTTGTGCATGATTATGGTCGTAAACTATAATTAAGTTTAAGAAAGGTTAAGGGGATTTTTTATGACTGAAATTTGGTGCGTGGAAGACGACGAAAGCATCCGCGAAATCGAAATGTACACGCTGGAATCAATGAACTTCAAGGTCCGCGGCTTTGACGACGGACAATCTTTTTTCAAGGCCCTGGACAATAGCCGGCCGGATTTAGTGATTTTGGACTTGATGCTGCCTGATGAAGACGGCAGCGAAATTCTCCACCGGCTCAGGTCTACTTCCGCGACCGAGGACTTGCCGGTGATTGTCGCCAGTGCTAAGACGGCAGAATATGACAAGGTCAAGAACCTGGATTCCGGGGCGGATGACTACTTAACCAAGCCATTTGGAATGATGGAAATGGTTTCCCGGGTCAAGGCTGTTTTGCGCCGGACCAACTGTAAGAAGGAGGACAAGATCGAAAAAGACGGGATCAAGATTCTCTTGAAGCGGCATGAAGTTTTCGAAAACGGCCATCAGGTCGATTTGACTTTGAAAGAATACGGACTCCTGAAGCTCTTGATTACTCATCCGGGAACTGTCTTTTCCCGGGAAGAAATCATGGATCAGATCTGGGAGACTGGTTTTTATGGGGAAACGCGCACAGTAGACGTTCACGTGAGAACCTTGAGACAGAAGTTGGGTGAGGCTGGTAAGCATATCGAAACGGTGCGCGGGGTCGGTTATCGCTACCATGAAGCAGACTAATGTTTAAGAAGATATTTCGGGCAAGTTTTTTACTGACTTCTCTGATTCTCTTATTTGCCGTACTCTTAAGCGCGATTGTCTTGAGCATTGACTTCGACCATACAGAAATGTCCGCCCTGGCTTCCCAGGCTGACCTGGCAGCCAGCGGGGTAAATACCAGCGGCAAGAAGTACATCAAGAACTTAAAAGGGGAGAACTACCGGATTACTTGGATCAATTCCAAGGGCAAGGTTCTCTACGACAATGAAGAGAATCCCAAAAAGATGGGCAACCACTCCCGCCGCAAGGAAGTCGCCGAAGCCATGAAAAAGGGGACAGGGACCAGCGAGCGCTACAGCACGACCTTGTCGACCGTAACCATGTATTATGCCGAGCGGCTCAATGACGGCGGGGTCATCCGCATCGCGATCACCAGAAACTCCTTCTGGCGGATTCTGGTCAGATTTTTGTCGCCGCTTTTGTTAATCATGCTTTTATCGGTCCTGGTGTCCTGGTTCCTGGCCAAGACAATCTCGCAAACGATCGTCAAGCCGCTGAATGAAATGGACCTGGACAAACCCCTGGAAAGCAATGCCTATGACGAAATCAAGCCGCTTTTGACCAGACTGGACAGCCAGAACAAGCAGATCGCTGACCAGATGGAGCAGCTCCACCACCGGGAAAAAGAATTAAAGACGGTGACAGATGCCATGCTGGAAGGCTTGATCTTGATTGACCTGGATGACCAGATCCTCTTGTCCAACCCGGCGGTTGTCTCCCTTTTGGGCTTGCATGATACTGACCCCTTGCCAGATGATGTTAAGGAAATCATCGATAAGAACAGCCGCTTGGCCCATGCTGAGGGGATTGTGGAAAGAAACGGCCGCAATATTCAAATCAGTGCCAGCCCGATTACCAGCCGCAAGATTCTGAAGGGGACTTCGATCCTGGTGGTTGACGTGACGGAAGAATACCATGAAGAGCAGGTCCGGCGGGAATTCACGGCCAATGTGTCGCATGAACTTAAGACGCCCCTGCAGTCCATCATGGGGTCAGCTGAACTTTTGGAAAACCACCTGGTTAAAGAAGATGACCGGGACAGCTTTTACAAGAAGATCCACGAATCTTCTGCCCAGCTTTTGACCTTGATTGACGACATCATCCGTTTGTCCCACCTGGATGAAAATCAACGCTTTGAAGAAATCAAGCTGAACTTGAAGAGTCCGGTGACTGAGGCCCTGGAAGCCCTGCAGAGTTCGGCTGACCGGCATGGAATCAAGCTGGAGACTAATTTGTCAGACACTATGATCCTGGCCAACTTCCGCCTGGTTTACGAAATTGCCTACAACTTGATTGATAACAGCATCCGCTACAACAAGGAAAAGGGCAAGATCAAGATTACGGTCAAAGAGCACCGGGGCCAGGCGATCCTGCAGGTGGCGGATACTGGCATCGGGATTCCCCAGGAAGCCCAGAACAGGATTTTTGAACGCTTCTACCGGGTGGATAAGAGCCACAGCCGCAAGACCGGGGGGACTGGCCTGGGCCTGTCCATTGTCAAGCATGCTGTTCAGCAGTGTCACGGGACCATCCGCCTGGAAAGCGAATTAGGCAAGGGGTCAACCTTCACGGTTATTTTCCCGGCCCTGCCAGCAGGAGCAGATGATGATAGCAAATAAAGTAAAAATGACAAATGAAAACCAGTTCACTTTAAACAGTGAACTGGTTTTGCTGTATATTGGCTAATTTCTGTTATTGCACTAGTTGTCGAAGTGGAATTGCAGGTCCTCTTGTAGCTTGTAGCTGGTCAGTTCCTTGCCATCCAGGTCAGTCTTGTGCATGTCAACGGCGTGAACTTATTGAGGAGATGAGCCAGGGGCAAAAGAAGCGGGTAGCCCTGGCCAAGTCTCTGACTGAAGAAGCCAGCCTCTACCTTTGGGATGAACCGGCCAACTACCTGGATCTTTTCAACCAGGACCAGCTGATCAAGCTGCTGGCAAAAGAGCAGCCGGCCATGCTTTTAGTTGATCACGACCAGGCCTTCATCGAAGTCGTCGCCAAAGAAAGAGTCAACTTGCGGCCGGTCTTATAATTTGCAAAAGCGACCGTCTTGCCCTAAAATTTACATAAAATTAATGTCAGCCTTTTACTTGATTTTACTTCTTTAGCTTATTTGCTAATTTCCCAGGATTTTACAACTCAATGTCTAAAAAGCCTACTATTACGGTCTTTTTCGAAGTTTAGGATAATATTTTTTGAGTTGTAACTTAAACCCAACGAAATCCTATAAAAGGTTGATATATCAACTGATAGAGCACTTTGAGTAGTAATTTATGGGAAATTAGCATTATTCCAATAACTAAAGGGGGGGCGGAAAAGGATGGCACGGTACGTCTTTTGCAAGCCGGACAAGCCCAAATTGACCTACTGGGGCATTATTGCTTTTATTGTGCTGGGGATCATCACCACGGCATACTTAGGCTTGACGGCATAGCTTACTTATTGATAAACTCTTCTTCAAAAAATACAACTGTGCTAAAAAGCCACGGCATTTTCTGCCGCGGCTTTTGTCTTGTAATATCTACGTAACATCCGCTTGCTACAATTATTTCCAGAGGTCACTGACAAAGTAGCACAGGGCTGCCCAGGCAACCAGAGGCAGGTAGTGGCCATAGTCGTCTCTGCCTTCCTTGAGCAGGCGGCGGGCCTCTTCCTTGTCAACTAATTTGAAGTCGCCAAAAACTTCGGTGCCTTCAGCTCCTTTGTGGTTAAGGGCGGACAAGTCATCAACGTGGATGACGACTTTGACAATGGCGTTGCTTTCGTCGCTGAAGCCGGAAGCCGTGAAGACCAGGGGGTTGATGACTTCAACCGTGTCCTTTTCGCCGATGCTGAGTCCGGTTTCTTCCTTGATTTCACGGATCATAGCTGTTTTGATTGGGTCCGGGCTGGCCAGGTCAGCTGGGTCAATCAAGCCGGCCGGCAGGCCGAGCAGGTAGCTGCCAGCCGGGTACCGGTACTCGTAAAAGAGCAGGAGCTTGTCTTTCTGACCGGCTTCCTTAACGATGATTACCGCGCAGACGGCATCAGGCAGGGCGCTTCCCAGCTCTGGATCCTGCTTGAAGGCAAAGAGCTGGTCTTTGTCCCGCCTTGAAGCATCATAGTAGTGGACCCCGTTTTCATATGCCAGGTCGTAGAGTTTGACATATTTGGTAGCGGCCAGGGTTTTGCTCTGGTCAGGTGAAATTTTAGGTTCTTGCATTTAGTGTCAGTCCTCCTTGTATCACCTTTATTGTACGATAAGAATGGAGCAGTCATGAGGAAAATCAGCAAATTTTTGAGTATTGTGGCCCTGGGCCTGTTAGTCGGGGGATGCAGCCAGGGGCAAAAGGCCAAGCAGACTAAGACGAAAACTGAGACCAAGACCAGCCAGAAGGCAAGCGGGAAAAAGGTTGGCATCAGCATTTGGCGGATGGAATAAAGGCAAATAGCCAAGAAAAAACTAGCTGAAAAATCAGCTAGTTTTTTCTTTTTTCTTTCTTTTCTTTTTCCCGTCTATAATTTTTGCAGGTATTCCCGCAAAAGCTTTAATCCGCCCACTGGGGTGCAGAAGTCCGGGTCTTTGGCCTGGGCCTTCTCCCAGACCTCATCAAGGTCAAACCAGGCAACGGCTGAAACTTCTTCTTCCTGCAGGACTAATTTATTTTCGTCTACGGGCTTAGAGTAGACATGCACAAAGGAGACCTCCCGGTTTTTGAATTCTGCCTGGTGGAAGACCTTGTCGTAGCAGTTGTGGAAGGTGCCGATAAAGGTAAAGTCAGCGGCCCGGCTCTTGATGCCCAGTTCTTCTTCCAGCTCTCTGATGATGGTTGCCAGGGGCTCATCTCCGGCAGCGATGTGGCCGGCAGAAGAGGTGTCAAAGCAACCTGGGTAGGAGTCCTTATTGGCGGACCTTTTCTGCAGGAGGACTTGCCATTTGCCGGCTTTTTGCCGGATGATTCAAACTGAGGCGCAGCGGTGCCAGGCCCCAATCCGGTGGGCTTCATTCCGCTCAATGGTCTGCCCGGTGGGCCGGCCCTCTTTATCCACAATATCAAGAATTTCCATAATTTACCTCGAATTTTCAACGCTTTTAGGGCGATTTTACCAGCAAAAAGTCTTTTTGTCATGGCCCCGTGAAACTAAAACGCCATTTTAACCGGTTACAAGGCAAAGAAGCGTAATCCCTTAATAACAAGCTTTTTCTCTTAAAAGATGGTCAAAAAGCATTTGTGCACCAAGGCTATTAAATACAGAAAATTAGCGACAAAGCTAGATATACCAAGCAATTAAAGGGTCTTAAAAAAGAAAGATGAAAAAATCGCGACAACGTGAAACGGTAAAAGTGGAAAAAGGCAAATATTGACCAAAAAAAGCAAGGCAAAAGGAAGTTCCTTTACCTTGCTTCTTTAAGGAGCGATAAATGTGTTTAGTAGACCAGGAGGCCTATTCCCAGGAAGATCAGGCAGATCACGAACTGGATGACCAGTTGCTTCCATATAAACTTAAACCAGCGGTCAAAGCCGATATTGACCATAGCCAGGGACATCAAGATCAGGCCAACTGGGGCGATCAAGCCGATGTAGCCCTGCCCCCAGTTATAGGCATCGATCACGCTGGCCCGGTCGACGCCGACGATATTGGCCAGCGGCGCCATGATCGGCATGGACAGGACGGCCAGACCAGATGATGACTGGATGAAGAAGCCGAGGACGATGTAGATCAAGAAGAGGACCCAGACGAAAGCCAGCTTGTTCATGCCGGTGATCTGCTTGCTGAAGAAGTACATGATCGTGTCGCTGGTGTGGCTTTCATCCATCACGATGGAGACCGCCCGGGCCAGGCCGACCGTCAAGGCAACCCCTAAAAGGTCAGCCGCGCCGCTGACAAAGCTTTCCATGAAGCGGTGTTCACTTAAGCCGGAAACCAGGAAGAGAAGGTAGGAAACGGCCAAGAAGACAACCGCGATTTCCGTGAAGTACCAGCCCCGGTTCTGGACACCCCAGATCATGACTAAAAAGCCAGCCACGAAGGTGAGCAGAGTCAGTTTTTGCCGCCAGGTGAAGTCGCCCTTGTCAGCTTGTGAGTCAAAAGCAAGAAACTTCTTCTTGCTTTCTTCATATTGGTCGTAGACTAGGGACTTGCTTGGGTCCTTGCGGACTTTTTCAGCATAGATGATGGTGTAGAGCATCCCGGCCCCCAGGGAAACCAGGAGCATGATGATTCTCAAAGGCAGGGCCCGGGCGAAGTTGACCCCGGCCGTGTTTGAAGCAATAACCGTTGAGAAGGGGTTGATGGTTGAACCCAAAGTCCCTAAAGTGGTGCCCAGGAAGATGGTGGCGACCACGGTCATCGTGTCATAGCCGACCTCCAAGAAGATCGGGATCAGCATCGGGTAGAAGGCCATGGTTTCTTCGGCCAGGCCAAAAGTAGTCCCGCCCAGGGCAATCAGGCCCATGACGATGACGATCAAGAGGATTTGCTTGCCCTTAATATCTTTTACCTGCCTTTAAGAGGATTTTTAGGTAAAAAATCAGCTAAAGTAAACTAAAAGTTATAGTACCGGGCTTAGTAGCGAGGCAGGAAGATGAGAACGAGATGAAGCGCATACAAAATATTTACGATGTTTTTGCCAAGGGATCGGTTTATTTTAACGAAAGGACCTCCGGCTTAAGCCCCAGCAGCTGGCTGAGCTGCCAGGTCTTGGCCGGCAAAAGGCCCAGGCGGTCCAAAAGCTCCTGGTCACTAAAGAGCTGGTGAACCGGGCCGTGGTAGACCAGCTGGCCCTGGCTCATGGCATAAACCTCCTGGCAATTTTCGGCCAGCCAGTCCATGTCGTGGGTGATCATGATCACGGTCTTGCCCTGGGCCAGCCGTTTTTCAAGCAGGCGGGTGACCAGGCAGCGGCCAGGATAATCCAGGCTCATCAAGGGCTCGTCCAGCAGGCAGACCTCCGGGTCAAGGACTAAGGCGGAGGCGATAGTCAATAATTTCTTTCCGGAAAGAGACAGGTCGTAAGGGTTTAAGTCCCGTAATTCTGCCAGGCCGAATTCTTTAAGGGCGGCTTCCGTTCTTCTGGCGATTTCGTCTTCCGGCAGTTTAGCCTGCTTCATGGACCAGGCCAGTTCTTTTTCCACGCTGGAGTTAAAAAGTTGGTCATTGGGATCCTGAAAGGCATAGGCGATCTTGCTCAAGCGGCCGGAGGCCAGATATTCAGACAAAGCCTGGCCGTCCGCTTTAATGGCATCCCCAGATGGCAGGAGGTCAGCCAAAAGTTTCAAGAGAGTGGATTTGCCGGACCCGTTTTGTCCGACCAGGCAGATCAAGCCGGGAGAAAGAGTCAAGTCCGGGATGTCCAGGGAAAAATTCGTTTCCGAGTATTTATAATGAAGGCTTTTAATCTTAATTTGCATTTTCGGCAGCTTCCTTTAGTTCACGGGCATTGACCGGGTAGCAGCCATCGAGTTTAAGCTCCAGCTTTTTGGCCATTTTCCAGGCAGCAGGCTTGTCGAAAGCCGGGTCATCCAGCTGGTTGAAGACCGTTTGCGGAGAGTCCGCCATCAAGAGGCAGCCGTCTTTTATGACCCAGATTTGGTCGCAGAGGGCAGCTAAGTCATCCAGTTCATTGGAGATGAGCAAGAATGGACAGGAAAGCTTTTCCAGCCAGCTGAAAAAGTGCTGGCGGCTCAAGGGATCCATCTGGCTGGTCGGGTCGTCGAGCAAAAGCAGGTCGGGCTCAGTGACCAGGGCAGTGGCAATGGCTACCCGCTGGGTCTGGCCGCCAGACAGCTCGTTTGGCGACTGGTCCAGCAAATTGGTCAAGTCCAGCTGGTCAGTTGCCCGTTTAACTGCACTTTCTATTTCCTCATCGCTTTTGCCCTGGTTGAGCAGGGAAAAGGCTAATTCATCATAAACGGTGTCGGCTAAACCAGACAGCTGACTGGCCGGGTCTTGCAAAAGGAGGGCAATTTCATGCTGGCTTCGCCAAGCTTCTAGCTCTTCTCCGTTGATCTGGACTGAACCGAAAAACTTGGCGGGAATCATTTTTCCTGCAATTCCGGCTAAAAGGGCCAAAAGGCTGCTTTTGCCGGCATGGCTGGGCCCGATAATGCCGATCCGCTTACCACGGCTTTGGGCAGAAATATTTTCTAAAGCTAGATTTTCAAAGCCCAGGTAGCGGAGGCTGAGCTGGCTGATGGTCAGTTGAAAATTGTTAGACATGCTTTTACTCCTAAAAGGACCAGGCAGCTGGCAATGAGTAGGCGGTGGCAGAATTTGTCTTTCCAGTAGTCATTTGTCAAGCAGGCCGCCCGCCGCTTAGGGCTGGCATAGCCCCGCAGCTGCAGGGCGATCGACCGGTTCATGGCCTGCTGGAAGCTCTTGACGATCAAGGGCAAAAGGACGGGAAAGAGATTTTTGATCCGGGAGAGCAGGGACTTGGCTGGTGCGATCCCCCGGGCCTTCTGGGCCAGCTGGATCTTGCGCAGGTTTTCCTGCATCTGCGGCAGGATATAGCAGACCGACATGAGGACGTAGACCTGCTGGTAGGACAAACCGGAATTTTCCAGGTAGCGGGCATTTTCTGAAATGGTGGTTGTCTGGATGAAAAAGCTGCTGGAAAAAATAATGGTCAAAATCCGGCAGGCTAAGAGAGCCGCGTGGTCCAGTCCTTCCTGGTAAAAGGTCAAAGAGGCAACGGAAAAGGCGGCGGTATGGTTGCCCGGCCAAAAGAGCCCCTGGATCAAGAGCATGGTCAGGATGAGGAAGAGGCTGAAGGCACACATTCCCCAAAGGGTATGGAGATTTTTGGTCAGAAGGGCCAGGATAAAGCTGGCAGCGAGGATGATCAGCGCACTGGGCAGATTGCCGGCGGCGAAAGCAGCGAGCGTAAAGAGCAGGATCAAGAGCAGCTTGCTGATGGGGTCAATGGCTGCCTGCCAGGCGGGCAGGGCCAGGTCTTCCGTGTTATTTCTCATTTTTCAGTCCCCTTGAAAAAGTAGACCAGGCGCTTTGGCAGCTGCTTGTAGATCAAAAAGGCCAGGTAGGCGACGACCGTCTTGTCCAAAAGGTCAAGAACAAATTCATCAAGGAATGAAGCAATCCAGATGTTCACGTGCTTGGCAACCAGGGAGGCAAAGAGGGCATCCCCCCAAGCGATCCCGGTCTGTCCGCTCCAGAAAATGACGTTGAGCGGGGTGGAGATCACGGCGGAAACCAGGGCAATCAAAATAGCTGCTGGCAAGACGGTAACCGGCCGCTTGAAAAAGCCCCGCTGGTTCAGCCAGGCAACTGCCAGGCCGATCCCGATGCTGGTCAAAGCGTAAACGGTGGAAACAGGTGACAGGGTCAAACCGTAGATGACATTGTTGATAAAGCCGCTGATGGCCCCGGCAACAGGACCAGCCAGCATGCTGGCCAGGAAAGTCCCAAGTGACCCCAGCCAGACCGGCAATTTCAACCCTTCAGCAAAGGCCTTGGCAACATAGTTGATCCCGACGGCGGCCGGAATTAGGGTCATGGCGTGGGCGGAAAGCTTGAAGGACCAGAAGCTGGTCTTGTTTTTAGAACTGATTTCTTTAGAATCCATTTTGCAACCTCGTGAAAAATATAAAAAAAGAAAATGACATAAAAACAGGCGATCGTCGAACCAGATCATAAAAAGTAAAGGTAACCTATACTTTTATGAAAGTGATTTACTGCAAGCTTACCACCAGACTAAAGCCTGGGCAAGAGCTTTTTTCGAAGAAGTTAATGAAAGCCTTTTAATTGCGACTTGCAGCAAATATAATATAAACAAGAAATAATAACCGATAAATTATATTCCACGCTTCTTTTTTACTGGTTACCGGAGCAGATCTCTCCCGGTCTTTGATCAAGATTGAAATTACGGAGAGGGACCTGTCAAACAACACTAGCCGCTTGAAAGAGCAGATCGATCAGCTGCGCTCCTACGGCTTTGAAGTTTGGATGGATGACTTCGGCAGCGGCTATTCCTCTCTCAACGCCTTAAACGACTATAGCTTTGACCTGGTCAAAATCGACATGGTCTTTGTCCGCCACCTGGATGACGGACAGTTAAACCGGCTTTTGATTCCGGAAATCGCCAAAGTTGCCCATAAACTGGGTTTGAAAGTACTGGCTTAAGGGGTCGAAACGGAAGAGCAGAGAGACTTCCTGCGAGAAGCGGGCTGCGACCTGCTGCAAGGCTTTTTGTTCAGCAAGCCGGTTGAATTGGATGAAAATCAGCAGGTTATTTCCTAAACAGGGTTGGAATGTAAAGTTTAATGTGATGTGATAGTGATGAAAGAGAAAGGAAATAAAAAAACTGTTCATGGCCTCAGCTGGCAATTTGCCGATGAAAAAGAAGCAGTTTACGCTGACTACCTGGCTTCAGAGGCGTTTGCCAGGGAAGTAGCCAGCAATAATTTAACCATGGGAATTGCCGTTTCCAGTTTGATCGCGGTCATTGGCTTTTTAGGCATATTTGACCTCAATTCAGATTATGCAAATATCTCGGTGCTTCCAGTAATTGCCAGTGAATGGGTCTATCTTTTCCTGCTATTAGCCAACCTGCCCAACCTGTTTTTGCCCCTTTGGCTGCAAAAACACCCGCAGGCTGCCGAGCTTGAAATCCGGATCTGCTTTGCCAACCTGGCGGTCAATGCCATCTTGTCTGGTTTTACCTTGTACACTACCCAGGAGGGGAGCAACTACTTTTTTGAACTGGTCTTGATGATGATGGTCATCTGCGTCTTTCCCTACTATAAAGCCGGGTATGGCTTATCTTTAGTGGCTTTGAGCCTACTCATGATCTCAGCAATCATTCTTGTCAACCATGTCCAGGTTGCCTGGCAGGATGCCTATGACCTCTTCCTCTTTTACGTTATCGGCCAGGCCTGTATTGTCCTGCGCCGGTACTGGTTTAGGCAGAGCTCTTGGTACAATTACATCCTGCACCAGGCCAACGGGACGCTTTTTGTCGCAGCCGGACCGATGAATTGACCGGCCTGTATAACCGACTGGCCTTGCGGGAAGACTTCCCCAACTACAGCAAGCAGGAGGTTGGCGTGGCCATGATTGATTTAGACGACTTCAAGCGCTTTAATGACAATTACGGCCATGCATACGGGGACCTGGTCTTGACTAGACTGGGCCGGTATTTGCAAAAGGACTGGATGAATGAGCATTTGCGCTGCTACCGCTATGGCGGGGATGAAATCTTGATTATTGCTTATGGCTTAGAAGATGGTGATTTTGTTAAAAAATTGCAGATTTTTCAAGCTGAATATGCTAAACTAAACCAGCAATTAGAAGAGCCAGCCACCTTGAGCATCGGCTATGCTACCGGCGCGGTTGCCAATGAAGAAGAGTTGCGGAAAATGATTCAGCTGGTTGATAACTATCTTTACCAAGCCAAAAGACAAGGCAAGAACCAGGTGGTTGGCGCAGAGAAGAAATGAGGCATTATGTACAGCTACATCCTGAAAGAACAAATTAAGATCTACCGCTACTTGACGGTTGACGCGGTCAACGCCGCTTTGGCGGACTTGCGGCAAAAAGGCATCAGCCTGGAACTGGAGAGCACGGTCGGGACGGCAGGCAACTTCGTGACCCAAAACGACGGGGTGGTGGACCTGGACTACCAGTTAAAGCTGGTCAAGGCGGCCGAAGAAGATCCGGCGGCCCTTCTGACTAAAATCAGCGCCGGCTTAACTGCCGGTCTGGCCAGCAAGTTCGAAGGCGGCCGGGAAAACAGCCAGGCTTTAACCTTCCTGCACCGGGCTAAGAAGAGCGGCAAGGTCAACTTTAAGTTAGACTTGACCATCATCAAGGAAGAAGACGGGGATGAATACCGCCTGGTCAAAACTGACGGTGGCAAGTGGAGTGAAGCCTTTAATACCCGCTTTTTGACCATCCAGGAAGAAACGATTAAGGACTGGGACCAGTGGGAAGACTTGCGCGAGGATTATCTTCGCCTTAAGAACGCAGATCCGGCTGGTCTGTCAGTTGACCTCTACCGGCAGGCAGTCAACCAGATCTACGGTTAAGAAGTGTGAAGCAAAGCAGGCATTTGCCTGCTTTTTTCATGCAGAAAGCTTTGAAATCTCTTACAAAAAATGAAATAATGGTCTAAGAAGCTAGCAAAAATGAGTTTGGAGAAAAAGATGGAAGAAAAGAAAAAAATCAAATTAATCGCGACTGACATGGATGGCACCCTGGTCAATGACGCCAAAGAGGTGCCCGCTTCATTTGCCCCTTGGGTCTTAAGCCACCCGGACCAGCAGATGGTGATCGCCAGTGGTCGGCCATATTACACCAATGAAGAGCTTTTCAAGGAGATCAAAGACCACTTGATCTTCATTGGCGACAATGGCGGCTTGATCTACCAGCAGGGGCAAGTCTTGGCCAAGGCCGGCATTACAGCGGAAGAAGCAAAATTCTGCTTGGACCTCTTTAAAGATGAGCCCCTGGCCAATCCGATTCTCTGCGGGGCCAGCCAGGCAATCTGCCACGACCCTAAAGGTGACCGGAACTTTTTAAAGCAGCTGGATACTTACTATATCAAGCGCCGCTATGTTGAAGACCTTGAAGCTGAAGTAAACAGCGATGAAATTATCAAATTCACTGTTTATATCGAAGGCGGGGCCGCTGAAAGCATCTACCGGCAACTGCCGGAAATGCCGGGCAACTTAAGCGCAGTTTTGGCCGGGCCGGAATGGATCGACATCGTTAACAAGGACGCCAATAAGGGAGCAGCGGTAAAGAAGATCGCTGACCTTAAAGGAATCAAGCAAGATGAAATTCTGGCTTTTGGCGACTACTTAAATGACCTGACCATGTTAGAAGCGGCCGGGACCAGCTACGCCATGGTCAACGGCCACCCGGACTTGAAAAAGATCGCTGACCACATTGCCCCAAGCAACAATGATGAAGGAGTAATGCAAATCCTCCAGGTATACTAGATAGGTAGGTACCGAATCTTAATTTCTTGATTATTTTTTGCAGAAAAGACAAGCAGGATGGCAGAAGAAGAACTTAATGAAGAATTGTTTTACCGGAGCATGCGTTTGCAGCGGCAACTGGCCCAAATGGGAATGCGGTATGAGAAGCTGCACGGAGGCGTCCGGGGGCAGAATCGGACTTGGCCCTGCTCAGCAAGAATGAGGGGATGAAGCAGGTGGAACTGGCCCGCTTTGCCAGAGTAAGGCCATCCTCAATCAGTGAAGTCGTGGACCGTTTGGAGCGGCATGGCTTGATTGAACGGCGCCGGGATAACAGCGACCACCGGGCTTTCCGCCTCTACTTGACTGAAAAGGGCAGAGAGCAAAACAAACGCAACCACTCCAGCTGGCTGGGCTTTGTTGGCGACTTGATGAGTCCTTTAAGTGACGATGAAAAGGCGGAATACCTGAACATCTTGAAGAAACTGGACAAACAGGCATTATTCTTAGAAGAACGCATGGAAGAAGATGCCAAAAAAGAGGGTATCTTGCAGTAGACGATTTCAATGT